>JARLFW010000157.1 GCA_031296345.1 Nitrosotalea sp.
AAATTGTAGTACCCAAGAACCAGGTAAGAGCCAAAATATAACAAATACTAACCACAATGCCAATAATGCAAACTATTTTTGCATTGAGTTTGAACAATCTATCTTTTCTCTCAGATACCAAACTCCATCATGATAAGATCTATTTTCAACAATAGATAGGAACATAGATGTATTAAGAAAGAACAGATCTGTTATTCCTTTGAGATGCAATCTTAATCAAATTTTCAATCTTATTTTGTCCCAGCTCTAGTTTAATCCCTGCTTGTTCCGCAGGAGTCTCTTACCAATAGCATTATGATTTCTGATAAAGTTGTAATGAATTTTTAAATTTACTTGGAAATGATCTGACCTTTCAACCAAATTGCAATCTGCTTAGTTGCAGCATTGTGCGACATGTCAATTATTGGCAAAAGAACATTGTTAATGTTATTTTTCAGATATGGCTTGTACTGTGGCATCTCGGTATATTCTATTGCAGCAAAGTGGATCTTTCCCTCAATCTGGTCCTTGATAATTTCAGGTGTGGGTGGAAAACCTTGTGGCTCGCATAGTATTCCATCAGCCCATCGTGCAGGAGGTGCAGAATTGCCTAGAGGAACATTATTGGTCTTGATACTGAGAAAATCTTCGATGCTATTGACTTTAACAAGCTCGTGAATTATGATTTCATTTATTGGCTGGTGTCTAATTGTTACCATGTTTGTAGAACAATAGTTGGATCATTTAATGGATCCGGTTTAGATCTATTTTTTAATATTTTTATCATGGATACAGTAGATTTTTCCATAAATTCTATTGGTGTTAGTTATAATTTTAAGAGTTTGACTGTAGCACCAAAATAATAATTACAATTGTAAATGCTCCAAAAATGGAAGCAATTCCTACTATCATCTTGGTATTTCGCTTCATGTGCTGTAAACCACCTAAACCCACTAATTTAAGATATCATTTACATGATTAGATTTTAAATAAGGTAGTACAAGATTAATTCATTATGAGTGAGCAGCCCAGAACCTTTTTCAATTTCTCTTTCTTTAAAGTAGACCCAAAATGGCGTTGGATGGCTGATCTTGCAAAAGAGGAATCTGCAAAAGAAGTAGAAATTATTCTTAAAAATTCTCAGATAATGTATAGGACATATTCTACATTGGGGCTAAGAGATGATGCAGAATTTATGCTATGGTTTGCATCAGAGTCAATTGAAAAAATTCAGGAAGTCATATCAAAATTATATCTCACAGTCTTTGGAAAATATATTGTTCCAACACATGTTTATTTGTCAAACACAAGACCGTCAATTTATGCAAATAATCCTCCGCCACGTGGTTGGCTTGGGGGTGAAGACCAAAAAAAATATGTCATTGTGTATCCTTTCATCAAAACGCGAGAGTGGTATCTTCTACCAGCTGAAAAACGAAAAGAGATGATGGCAGAACATATTCAAGTTGGACACAAATATCCCGAAGTGCAATTAAACACTACTTACTCATTTGGAATTCATGATGAGGATTTCATGCTTGCTTTTGAAACTGATACGCTACACAAATTCCAAGACTTGATAATGGATCTACGAGAGACTCGCGTCAGTGGATACGTTGCAGTGGATACGCCCATGCTCGTTTGTGTCAAAAAAGACATTGTTCCTCTGATTAGGAGTCTTGGATGATGAAGGGACTAAAAGAATGGGCTACTGTTGTAACTGCACTTGAAAACGGAGATCAAACCGTTCTTTTACGAAAAGGTGGAATACTTGAAACTGCATCTGGTTTTAAAATTGAAGATAAAAAATTTGCACTCTTTCCAACATATGAACACCAAGACAACGCTTCACTAAAATCACAATTTTATAGATATCTTGCAGATGTAAGGGAACAAAAACCAAAAGAGGGATTTAACAGAATAACGTCATATGCCGAAGTACTTGCAGAGCATGATGTTTCTTTGATGCAAAAAATTGAGGAGTTGTCACAATTTCATATCTGGAGTGATTCGTATATAGTAGAAAGAATGAACTGGATGCCTCAGAAACCCATGATTGCCATTTTCTTAAAGGTATACAAGATTCCTCCAATTGAGATTCCTATTCTTCCAGAATATCACGGATGCAAATCTTGGATAGAATTAAATGTCAATATTGATGCTGGAAAAGCTGTTTTAAATGAAGCAGATCTTCAACAAAAAATATCCGAGTTTAGGAGGATTATGAATTGAAATATAGAAAACTAGGTAAAAGTGGAATTGAAGTATCTGAAATAGGATTTGGAGCCTGGACTCTTGGTCTTGATTGGTGGGGCAAAAAAATAGAAGACGATGAGGCCAAAAAAATGCTGAAACGGGCGTTTGATCTAGGCATTAATTATTTTGAAACTGGAGACATCTATGGGAGAGGAAAAAGTGAGAAGCTAATAGGCGAAGTATTTTCTGGAATGCGAAATGAAATAGTATTATCCACAAAATATGGTTATGATATTTACTCTACTGAACAGATAGGTCACAAGGAACTCCCACAAAAATTTACGACTGAATTTACAGATTTTGCTCTTAAGAAAAGTCTTGAAAGATTACAGACTGATCATGTTGACGTATATGGTTTACATAATCCAAAAATCCACACTATCAAAGACAAACAAATCTTTGAGTTTTTGGACAAAAAGATCAAGGATGGTGTAATCAAAAGTTACCAGATTGCATTGGGTCCTGCTATTGGATGGACACAAGAAGGCCTAGAATCTATGAAGATGACTAATGCTACTGCGGTACAGACTGTCTATAACATACTTGAACAAAATCCTGGAAACATACTGATTACAGAAGCAGAAAAACACAATGTGGGAATTCTAGTACGAGTACCTGATGCATCTGGAATATTGACAGGAAAAGTAAATGCAGATACAAAAATTAGTGAAAAAGACCATCGTTCAGTACGAACTGGAGACTGGGTAAAAGAAGCACTAAAAAAAGTAGATCAACTGACACCAATCGCAAAAAGAAACGGATGGAACATAACCGAACTTGCAATTAAATTCATTCTCTCTCAAAAACCTGTCTCGTCAGTACTTCCTACTGTGGTAAGTGAGGAAGAAATTGAGATGTTTTCTGCCATGTCTGATGGAAAATATCTTAGTAATGATGACAAAAATGAGGTGATTGGACTCTTTAACCAATGGCCTTCATACGAGTTGAAAGCATCAGCTCAAACTGCTTAGGATACTGTAATTGGATCTTCTACATTGAATTCATGTTCAACAAAGTATTCTACTCTTGTTTTCTTGAATTCTCTTGAACTAAAAAGAATCTTGTAATCGTTAACATCTACCTGTTTCTGGATTTGTTTTGCCATCTCTTCTGCATCTGCAACTGATTTGCAATGTACCATGGAAAATACACTGTATGGCCAGTCTGGGTATGTTGGTCTTTGATAACAATGACTTATCTGCGGAAAGGCACCTAGTTTCTCACCGACTTCTTCAATTCTTTCCTCTGGAACTTTCCATACTATCATACCGTTTGCAGTAAAACCTACTTCCCTATGTCGTAAAATGGCTGCAAATCTTCACATAACTCCTATCTCTTCATATTGTTTTACCTTTTCAAGAAGTTGCTCTTCAGTTATCCCAAGTTTTTGAGCAGATTTTAAAAATGGTCTTTCAACTATCTCTAGATCTTTTTGTAATTCGCGTATGTAGTTCTTTTCTTCTTCAGTTGCAATAAATTTTGTTTCTGTAATCTTTTTCTTCTCTTCAGATGGTTTGACATCTGATTTCTTTTCGTCAACCATCTCAAGCTTTACTCCAATCTTAAACAGCTTTATTGTAGGAAGCAATCTTGTTTTTTTAATTCCAGGTAGCTTGGAGAATTTGTCTATCTCGGTTTTTAGATCAGATCCTGGAGGAACTGCTAGAGTAAACCAAAGATTGTATTCATGATTTCTCTCATAATTGTGAGATACACCAGGATGTCTGTTTACTTGATTTGCAATATAATCTAATTTTTCTGGCTCGATTGCCATTGCAACCAATGCACTCTTGTATCCTAATTTTCTTGTATCAAAAATTGCGCTAATCTGTCTGATTATTCCTGCCTTCTTGAGGGCAGAAAGTCTTTGCATCATATCTTGGTCTGACAATCCAAACTTCTTTGCCATCTCAGAATATGGTTTTGAGATTAAAGGAAAAGTCCACTGGATCTCATTTAGAATCTCTTTGTCCAGATTATCCATAACAAATGCAAAAGCTGGTCTTACAATTAAAAACGTTACCTAGATTCTCGTAGAATCTATAAATATCATCCAAAGTCAGCGTGATTGATTGATAGTTGATCTGAATCTTAGGGGAGATTTGGTAATTATAGTGGGTGGAGGAAATGAAGGCCTAAAAAAAGTAAATACACTTTTGACACAAGATTGCAAGATTCTTCTAATTAGTGATTCTACTAACAGGCAAATTCAAAACTATGTCAAGCAAAAGAAAATATCTTTTAAACAGATGAAACTTGCTAATGCAAACTTCCTAAAAGCATACAAACCGTTTATGGTGTTAGCTACTACAAACAATAAAGAATTAAATCGTAAAATTGTAGAGCAAGCAAAGGCTATGCATTGTTATGCGTATGCTTCTGATGATCCAGAAGTAAGTGATTTTGCATTTGGTTCTGTAATTAACATTGCTGATACTGTGCAGATAGCAGTATCAACAGGAGGTCGAAGTCCTGCCATGGCAAGAAAATTAAAAATACAGGCAGAGCAAGTCTTTAAAAAATTAATAAAAAAAGAGGACATTTACCATATACAACTGCAGGATTTTGCCAGAAAAGCCGCCAAAGCCAAGATCGCAACCTTTCCTGAAAGAAGGAAGTTTCTCTATGGTGTTATGAATGACAATCATGTTAAACAATTAATACAAGACGGAAATCTAAAAAAGGCACAGAAGCGGGTTATGGAAATGCTAGGTGATCTAATCTGACAAGTGATGTAATTAACGCTAGAGTTACTTTTAGAAAATCTCCTATTCATATGCTTGAGAGATTCACTTTTCGAGATGTTGATTCTGCATACGCATCATTTTTGAAACATTCTGGATTACAAGAATGTGTTATACTACAAACTTGCAATAGAGTTGAACTTTTTGGTTGTACAAATACTACTGATCTTGAAAAAATAAAAAAGACATGGGCATCTGTTGCAGGACTTGAAGAACATGCGTTTAAGGATAATCTTGAGATAAGCAAAGGAACTGATGCATATGCACATTTGCTCAAGCTTACCTCTGGACTCGACTCTCTTGTAATAGGGGAAGAACAGATACTTGGGCAGGTGAAAGACTCTATCAGTACTGCTCGTGGACTCAAGGCATCTGGAGATAATCTCAATACTTTGTTTGACAAAGCAATTAGAATTGGTTCTAGAGTACGTCAATCAACTGGAATTAGCAAGGGTAGTATCTCTGTTGGATCAATGGCAGTAAATCTTGCAGAAGAAAATGTTGATGATCTAAAATCAAAGCATATTTTGTTGATTGGAACAGGCGAAGCAGCTAGTTTAGTTGCAAAATCACTCAAAAAACGAGAAATTGATTTTCTTGTTACTAGTAGAACATTTGAGCGTTCAAAGGCTTTTGCCGAAACTGCTGGTGGAAAGCCAATGCCATTTGATGAAGCTACATCTAATTTCAAATCAATCGATGTGTTGTTTGTAGCTACTGTTGCACCATATTTTCTTGTTACATATGATAGAGTAAAAGAAGCAATGGAGTCTCGTAAAGATGGGATGCTCATAATGGATCTTTCTAATCCAAGAACTGTGGACGATAAAGTTTCAACCATTGATAAAATCAAGGTAATGAACATGGACCAAATTGCAGAGATGGTAGACAAGAACATGCAGACTAGGATGGGAGTAGTGTCTTCAGAAGAACAAATTATTAATGAAGAGCTTCCTGTAGTAGAAGCAGCGATGAAGAGACTTGAAGTTGAACCAATCGTCACTAATGTATTCAAGGAGATAGACCAAGCACGAGTCAAAGAACTGAAGAAAGCTCTTCAGATGCTAGGTGAAAAAGATAAGCAAAAAATACGAATTATTGACCAACTTACTCAGGCAATAGTTGAAGATATCATGTCAATTCCCATGAATAATCTACGAAAAGCCTCAGAACAAGGTGATTCTGAATTTCTTAAAAATGTCACAAAACTCTTTGATTATAAGACAAGAGAGTAACAAATTATATTGCTAAAAAAAGGTATTTTGTATAATGTCTTTTCCTAATTTAAGACTGAGACGTCTAAGAAAAACTGGTAAAATTAGAGAACTTTTAGAAGAAGTGAGACTTTCTCCAAAGGATCTCATATGTCCAATTTTTGTCCAAGAGGATCTGAAATCAAAAATCCCTGGAAGTTCCATGCCGGGTATGGAGAGACTTGCATTATCTGATGTAACAAATGAAGTAAATTCAATTGCAGAATTGAAAATTCCAGCAGTAATGGTATTTGGAATACCCACTCAGAAAGATGAACATGGTACATCTGCTTTTACTCAGAATGGAATTGTACAAAAAACAATTTCTGAAATTAGAAAAAATCTTGGAGATAATATTGCGATTATGGCAGATGTTTGTCTTTGTCAGTATACTAGTTCTGGCCATTGTGGACTTGTAAAAGGAGACAAAATAGATAATGATTCTAGTCTTGAAACATTGGCAAAAATTGCAGTAAGTCAAGCTCAAGCAGGAGTAGATGTTGTATCGCCATCCGCCATGATGGATGGACAAGTAAAAGCAATTAGACAAGGTCTTGATGATGCTGGTTTTCATGATGTTGCAATAATGTCCCACTCTGCAAAACATCGCTCTTCATTATATTCTCCTTTTAAAGATATGGCACATTCTGCTCCGCAGTTTGGAGACAGAAAGACCTACCAATTACCATATACTAATCCAAAAGAAGCAATGCGTGAAGTTGAAACTGACATACAAGAGGGAGTAGATATTGTTATGATAAAACCCGCACTTGCATATCTTGACTTGATTTCTATGACGAGAGCAAAATTCAACATACCTATAGCAGCATACAGCGTCTCAGGAGAATATGCCCTAGTCAAGGCAGCTGCTATGGCGGGGTATATTGATGAAACAGAGGTAACACTTGAGATTCTTACTGCAATCAAGCGTGCTGGTGCAGATATGATAGTAACATATTTCTCAAAGGGTGCAGCAAAAGCACTCAACGAGAGATGAGAGAAGACCAGTCATTTGAGATAACACGAGCTTACGACCTATTGCCACATGTAGTTGGTGAAAGTTGGGCA
>JARLFW010000016.1 GCA_031296345.1 Nitrosotalea sp.
ATTAAAAAAACCCTGAAAAAAAAGAATACCGAATAAATTCTTAACAAGGTAAATATTGCCAAGAAAAGCTCCAAGGTAAATTTAACCACTAATTTTAACAATCCACAGTCGAAAGGCATAAACAACATACATCATCAAAATGTCACAGGAATTACAACTTGGAGTGATTCTACAAACAATACAATACCAAAAGGAGATGTCACTGTAGTATATTGGATAAAGACAAGTAATCAGACAGGACTCTATGGATTGACATTTTACTGTGGTGATTGGAACGCTCTTGCAGTTGGATATGACGGCAATTCTAACATGACTGCAAACAACTTTCCATTCCTAAAGGAAACAATACCATGTCCTAACGAACCATATCATTATCATATTGACAGCCTGACTGGAATTGGTATCAAATACATTCCATATCCTTAATGATTGATTCATTACCTATTTCTATGATCTACTTTAAAAAAGAGTAAACCTGATTATTGCTAATTCACGAAAAAGAAAAAAATACTAATCCCAATTGCATCCGTGGTGATTTTCTTAGTTGTACTAATCATTGTCACTCCAGATGATTCTAGCAATACAAAGGTAGAGCAATCAAACTATACTCAAATAGAGCGATTGGGGGATGGCATATTCTCAACAATCTATGATTCAGCCGCCAAAGAATATCTTCAAAATAATATGATGTATTACCAAGTTAATGCAATTGATGAAGGAAATCAGACTGTTGTAATACCTGTACAAAAACTTCTTTTTCAGAATAATTATTACTACAATCCTAATGGCAGCCTAAATCACACAGGAATTTATTCTGATCCTTCTAAAGTTGAATTGTACCACAAGATAGGATTATACAATTCCTCAAAAAAAATTGTGTTTGTATATCCAATTTTTACCCAAATAGCATATGAAAAAAATGGATTTTATGATTATTATGCTGGAAGATGTGATTCGAGTTGCCTTACTTTAAAACTTACACAGGATATTAATGGCAAATATACGTCCAGTGGGAGAGCTGCTGCTATTTTGACATTATTGAATTATCCATACATTACAGATATTGATATTGATAAAAATCCCGATATTTTGAAAAGATATGACACAGTAATTATGTTGCATAATGAATATGTAACAAAGCGAGAGTTTGATGCAGTTATTCAACATCCGAATGTGATATACTTGTATGCTAATGCACTATATGCTCAAGTCTTTGTTGATTATGATTCCAATAGAATGACCCTAATCAGGGGGCATGGATTTCCTCAAGCTTCCATAGGAAACGGGTTTGACTGGAAATTTGATAATTCCAAATCTGAATATAACAACGTATGTTATGATTTGAATTTTACTGAGGTTGATAATGGTGATATGTTAAATTGTTATCCATCTTATCGGCTGTATTATGACATAGCGTTATTGGAATCATTAAAGAACGATTAGATTCCTACTAGAAAATGAAAACTCTACATTATTCCATAATTACAATTTGTACGTTCACCGTACACATACCATCTTATTTACTTGTCATAATGCATGAAGGACAGACATTTGAACACGTCAGAAATAATAGCGATAATTGCAGTTGCTGTATCGCTTGTTAGTATAGGATTGCTTTTTGCTGATAATCTGAATTTCCATTCAGAAATAATAAGTTTGAACAACAACATAACCGGACAGTCTCAAACAATCAAAGATCTTGACAACAAACTTGACTTGAACAAGCAAACCATGACTCAACTCCAAGCAAATAACACTACTTCAAGTGAACAAATTATCTCACTAAACAGCAGGGTAACTTCATTAGAACAACAAGTAAACTCAATCGAGTCAAATCAACAACAATTAGTGCATCCTGATATACCATGTCCTAATTCTACCGGAGTTGTCGAGTTTTGCAACTCCATAGGGGGTGGCGGAGTGATTGAAAATAGGATTTACAAGAAACTATCCTCAACACTTCCAAATGATTACTGGACAGCAGAGTTTGAATACAAATTTACATCATCCAGCATCCCAAATCATTACATACTTGCTCTCACTGCGACTTCAGACGACCCTACAAGTCCATCACAACCTGAAGTGATATTCATACTGCATGGAAAAGACCTAGACCAACTAGTACTCCAAGATATCAATGGATATTCTGATCATGCAATACCGATTAACGTAGACACTCAATATTATGTAAAACTTGAGAGGACTCCAACACAATTAATTCTGAGCGTTTTCTCGGATCCGGCAAGAAAAATACCGGTTCAAAACTCGCCCATAATATCAAATATCTTAGCAAATGAATATTCTAATCTTAATTTTGTTCAACATGCAGACAGTAAGCTAGCTGGACCAGCAAGAGTTCTAACAGCCGAATTGGATAATACGATAATCTACAATACATCAAACCCTTCACAGATATTGTTCAAAGATGACTATTCATCAACAGATGGATGGATACAAGTTGGAACATCAGTGTTCATAACAAAATAAAAAATTAAGATGAATTAGGATTATTCTAAACTCTTATCCATTTTTTGTGCTAATTTGTCAAGTTTGTCTGCATCAATCTCAATATCATTACTAATACTATCTGTAGGGCATGCAGCTATTGAAAATTTAAGGACTGCACTTATTATCTTGATTTCCTCTTCTGTTAGATCTACGGTAACCATAAATCATTTTGTGATTCTTTGTATATAAAACGCATATATGATTTCCATTAAAAAATAATGATAATTTGTAACATGATGAGCGTCGAAATAAACTAGAGAAATAAAACAAATTATATTCAAAGAAAATAAACAGGAATAATGGTTCCAAGTGCAAAGAAGACATCCACCATGACATTCAGAATTGATGAAGATGTTCTAAGTAAACTTCGTTCTGAATCAGAGCATCGGGAGACTAGTCTTAATACATTTGTCAATCATATATTCAAAAGATACGTGGAATGGGACATGTATGAGGCAAAGGTAGGCATGGTTCCCATTGCAAAACCAATCATTGTAGAACTCTTTGGAAAGATGACAAAGGATCAAGCAATAGACATGGCTAATCGTATTGGAAAAAATGTAGTTAGAGATACTGCATTGTTCATGCAAGGAGATATCAGCCTTGATTCATTCATCTCTTGGTTTGAAGCAAGAATGCGTGCATCTTCAATTGAGATAAATCATAACATAAAAAATAATATTCATACATTTATCATCAAGCACGATCTTGGCGAGAACTGGTCATTATATCACACAACCGTGCTTGAATTAATTTTCAGAGAGGTTTTGGAGAAAAAGATTGATTTTGACTATAATGTTGGCATGATGTCATTCAAATTTATCGAATAGGTGATTGCAAACGTTTGCAACTGATTGCAATCTAATCACCTTTGTTATATTTTTGTAGTCTGCCAAGAGTGATGTGCAGATAGTACAACAGGGCAGAATTCTTGAAGAGAAAATTGCAGACGAGATTTTAAAGATCATATCAAATGATCAAGCAATGCAAATACTTCAAGCTACTACTGACATACCAAAATCTGCATGGGAGATTAGTACAAAGTCTAGGATACCACTAACTCAGGTGTATAGGTGGGTTCGTAGGCTTCACAACTCGGGGCTTGTCCGTATTTCAGGAAATACAAACTCTTCTGGCAAAAAATTCTTTATGTATCAAAGTAAGATAAATTCAATCAAAGTCTCATTGAATGCTTCTACTGAACCCATAATTGAGATATCATAGAAATATTTTTTCATCAGTGATGTTCATTTAGAAAACACTATGATCAAAATCAAGTAATGAAATTGGTAATATTGCAAATGATTGCAAAGTATACATCTCTTTTAAATTCACATTTGACAACTAGTTATAGATATGAATAGTCTAACTAGTTTTCAAAAAGAATGTTTTTGCGGAGTAATAAAGTCAGACAAGGCACTGAAAATGTTACTTATTGATAAAAGTAATGAGTTCAGAGAGATTGCTAACAATATTGGATATCCAACTGATTCTGAAAATTGGGAATTGGTAATACTCAATTTTTGCTTGGATTTTAGTCAAAGCTTTATGATCTGGATTGATTTGAGCGCGCCATGTGATCATAATGCGATCCATAAATCCATGACTCAGATGAGACAACTTGCAAGGGGAAAAACAAACATGACAGAAGTTACAAAATTACAGAATATTGCATTCAGGATTGCTGAAGATTTCAAGTCAATATGCAAGAGGATTAATGATGAATCTATCAATAATTTTAAAATAATAGTTACATCAATCTGAATAATTTACATAAACGTCTAACACCCACATCTATACTCTCACATAAAATGAGATCAAGTAAACTTGAATTTCATAATTCAAAGGTTGCACTGAAATTATTAAAATCTAAAATTTTTACCTGACACAGCTTAATCTAAATAGCTTGATGACATATTGTATAAAATGAAAAAGAAGGTCGCAGATGCAGAATTTGTAAATGAATCAGTCGAGTTCTACAATGAGAGAATTGATCAGATAATTGCTCAACTTCATGAATCTGCTCTAAGCACACAACAAAAGACCGTGCTAGAAAATGAAAAACAAATAGTCATAGACCGAAGAAACTATTGGAAGCTTGAACAGACTAAATTACAATAATGATATACTGTTAATCGTGCTTATCGATTATTCTTTTTGGGACATAATCAAACGTATTATTTTTCATGGAATGTTTTTCATCTCTACTTGCATTGACTTTTCATGAACTCTTCTCCTGCTTTTTTGAGCTCGTCAAGAGTCATGTCTTTTTTGTGAGTTGCAATGCTCCAAACATGTCCAAAAGGATCTATAATTGATCCAAATCTGTCACCCCAAAAAGCATCCATCATTGGCATCTGTGATTTCGCTCCTGCAGAAATAGCCTTGTTAAAGGTATCATCTGCATTTTGAACATACAAAAAAATTCCACTACTTGTTCCCCCTATTGATTGTGGAGATAGACATCCCATTTGCGGATGTTCATCATTTAGCATGATACGTGAATCACCTATTTTTATTTCGGCATGCATTATGCTTTTTCCATCAGGTCCTAGAAATCTCATAATTTCTTGTGCTCCAAATGCTTTTTTATAAAACTCGATTGCAACTGATGCTCCTTTTACAGTCAAAGTTGGAGTTACACTGTGATGTCCGTCTGGAATTGGATTTACCATACTAATGCTTTGTTTGAATAAATTTATACTTTATTCCAAATTTTCAGGAAACGTATCTTTTTGCAATATGAGAACAGGTGAACATACCCTATGCTGAAAATATACCCGAGCGTTAAATATTATGTGTCAAAATGTTAAACCTGTTCTGAATAAGAACTCAAACGTGACGGATTGAATATCCGCTACTAAGTTATTTTGCTATCAATATCGGGGTCCTTGAGATTAATTATTGTTTTTGTCTGAGATCAAGATCAAAGCTAGTCTTTAACTAGACTAGTACACAAGAAATTCTACATACCAGAACTATGACAATTGAAAAAATCAAACCCTCCCTTGATGAAATGTGGAAATTTATAGACAATATGATTTATCCTAATGAATTGGTTCCTGATAAAACAAGCCTTACCTATGAACAGGTCTTTGCAATATATTCAAAGCTATCTGACATTGATGAAATGTTCAAAGAGATTGCACAGATTGAAATTCTAAAGAAGGCTGTAGAAGAAGAACGAAACAATAACCTTACAGTATAGACAAAACATTCAATCCTGTTAAATAATGAGTAACCTTGATTCTACACATATTACACCACTCATATCTTAAACTTCTATCATTACAATTAGGATTAAGACAATCAGATTTTTTTCTACATAGAGGACAGACGTGTTTTTCCATTTGGAAATCCCTACTTGCATTCTGAATAAGAGTTTGCCATAAATTATCAGCTTTGATTTTCAATCCTACATTCAATATATTTAGAAACTCATTAAAAGTATCAATTAAATCAATTTAGTGCAAAATCCATAGCCCTGTCTATATCCACGTACACAAAGTGGGATAAAATAAATTTGAACTTCCTAATTCAAAGGTTGTACTGAAAAATTATTAAAATTCCAAAATGTTTCATAAGGATTTATTTCGTGCCTATTGTATAGCATTTGTATGAATCTCCTAATCATGATACGTCTCTAACTGTATGGTAGAACGTATTATCTTGAATTTATTTTCAAGTATGGATTCTATTTCCTTAAGAATTATCTGTGATTTTGTCTGATCAAGTATTACTACATGTGCAGACAAGGCATCAATTCCTGAAGTGATAGTCCAAATGTGCAAGTCGAATATTCCAGTTACTCCTTTTACTTGCAATATTGTATTTTTTACATCTTCATAGTCTATGTTTGACGGTACTCCTTCCATCAGTATGTTGATTGATTTTTTCATA
>JARLFW010000158.1 GCA_031296345.1 Nitrosotalea sp.
ATAATGGCAATATCTGGAGGATTTACAATAATGACAGACAGGTTGAAAGATGAATTAGAAATAGATTATGTCTTTTCAAACAAACTGATATTCAAGGACGGAAAACTGGATGGTGTAATAATAGATGTTGATTCTGACAAGGCAAAATCTGCAATTATTAAGATAAATGAATGGAAGGAAGAGAAAAAGAATATTGTTGTAACTGTAGATGGTGCAAATGATATAAAATTATTCAACATCTGCGGTCTTGGGGTGGCATTTAGGGCCCAAGACATGGTAAAAGAATTGGCAACTGTAACACTGGAAGAAAAAGACCTCTCTAAACTCATTGATTTGATTAACAAACACTATGGCCTGAAGATACCGTTACAGACAGTAGCCTAGCAAGATATCATTTTAAGCAGTAAAAAATTAAACTTGTAGGATGTCTTTACAAATAATTCCAGTTCGTATCTCAAAGGATATAGTACCTGGGGATGATCTGATTGAACTTTTACTTGAAACAAGAACTGGTCGAGGATTAAAAGAAGGAGATATTCTTGTATTTACACAAAAAATTATCTCAAAGCAGGAGGGAAGAAAAGTTAACCTATCAAAAATAAAACCAACTCTTCTTGCAACCGGAATTGCCAATGCTTTTGCAAAAGACCCGAGAATTATTCAGCTAATACTTGATGAAACAAAAAGAATTATTCGTATGAAAAATGGAATAATCATATCTGAAACACATCATGGCCTAGTCTGCGCAAATGCTGGAATTGATGAAAGTAATATAGAATCAGGATTTGCAACCTTGCTTCCAAAAGATGCAGACACATCTGCACAGAAATTAAGAAGACGCATAAAAACTAGAACAGGAAAAAATGTAGCAGTGATAATATCTGATACTTTTGGTAGGCCATTTAGAGAGGGTCAAACAGATACTGCAATAGGCGTTTCTGGAATATCTTCAATAATTGACTATGTTGGAAAACGTGACAACTTTAACCGTATTCTTCGAGTCACAGCAATTGCAATTGCAGATGAACTCTGTTCTGCAAGTGAACTGGTTAGGGGAAAAACACTTCGTACGCCAATTGCAATTATTAGAAACTATCAATTTGACAAAAAAAACAGTACGTCAAAAGTTCTATTGAGAGCCAAATCACTTGATCTGTTCAGATAATGAAAAATTCCTAAAACAAGATTATATTAATTGGATGAGAAATTCGATAGATATTGGCTGGACTAAAAATAGAATTACACTGCCATAATGAATTTTCTAACTTTCAGCTTGGACCCAAAGAGACTCCATATGATTGTGGAATTACACTTGGGGAGCAATTGGAAAAGGCATATCAGATGGGTCTTGACGCTTTTTTCATTACAAATCATAATACTCTCAATGGGTATAGTTCGCTTTTAGAGTACAAAGAAAACCATACAAAATACAAAAAGATCAAAATATACCCTGGAGAAGAAATTACAACTGACCAAGGCATACATATTCTAGCATTTGGTCTTAATGAAACCGTCAAGGCTGGAAATAGTTTGGATGAGATACTTGATTCTATAAAATCGCAAGGTGCCATATCTTGTGCACCACATCCATTTGGTCTAAGCAATGGATTAAGAGAAAAGGCAATTCTATGTGATTTGATTGAGGTTTTTAATAGTAATAATGTAGACCGATACTCTAACCTACGGGCTTCTAATTTTGCTAAAGCAAATAACATGATAGAAGTGGCAGGAAGTGATTCGCATGTTGTTTCTACACTTGGTAGGTGCATTAACTTGATTGACTCTGAAAATAAATTGGATGACATAATGTATGCAATGAAACATGGTAAAATTACTATAGATAGTTCCGGATATATCACAAGTAGAGAAATGATAGAACACGCTCTGTATAAAATAGAAAATTCAAAAGAAGACATTGTGATGTACTTTAAAGAAAACCATCCTCACCTAACTGGGCTATGTATATTTTTGATCAATGCTTTTGAATCAAATCCAAATAGTGTAGTTTGGACAACTGCTTACAAAGTTGCAGTGCGTATGATAACAAAACTTTCAAACAAAATTAATTTCAAAGATCAAGATCATACTGTTTTGTATCAAAGAAATCTAAGGGCAATCTTGCCAATGATTCTTAAATGACTGAACTTTTTTGCGCCTATGAATAGATTTTAATATCTCGTGAGCGATTTTTTGCTCATAGGTGAACCGATATTTCAGAATTAAATCCTACCAAGACTATTGATGTACGAGGTATGTTCTGTCCAGAACCTGTCTTTAGAACAAAGATAGAAATGGAAAGAATGGCGGTAGGAAACATACTGCAAATCACTGCAGATGATCCTGCCTCTGAAGAAGATATCACAAGATGGGTAAACAGAACCGGTCACCAATTAATTGGTGTTAAAAAAACCGGCAATGATCTAGAGTTTACCATAAAGAAGGTGAAATAATTCTTGGCTACTAAAACATTAGATGATGCCGAGATACTTCTCAAGAAAATTGGCAATACTCCTCTTGTAAAACTAGACTCGCTTTCAAACAACGATGTAGAATTTCATGCTAAACTAGAGTTCTACAATCCATTTGGTTCTGTAAAAGATAGAGCGGCATTTTGGATGGTAAAAATTGCAGAAGAAAATGGTATCATAAAAAGAGGACATACTATCATAATAGAGCCTACATCTGGAAATACTGGAATTGCACTTGCCGGTATTGCAAAACTTCTTGGTTATAAAGTCGAAATTGTAATCCCCGAAAAAGCAAGTGCAGAAACAAAGAAGATAATTGAATCACTTGGTGCTACTTTGTACCAAACAACAGATGACCTATGTCCTAAGGTTGGTGGAGGAACTGATCAAAGTATTGCACTTGCACGCTCAATTGCATCTGCAAGACCTGACAAATACTATTCTCCTAACCAGTATGCCAACGAAGCAAATTTCATGGGCCATTACAAATGAACAGGACCCGAAATTTGGGAGCAAACAAAAGGCAAGGTAACTCATTTCTTTACTGGGGTGGGAACTGGAGGGACTATAACTGGAATTGGTGCATACTTGAAAGAGAAGAATCCTGAAATCAAAGTAATAGGCGTTCAACCACAGCAGAACCACTTGATTCAAGGTCTTAGAAACTTTGAGGAATCTGCAAAACCTGATTTGTTTATCAAACGTGAAAAAGTAGTTGATGACTGGATTACTATAACAAATGAAGAGGCATTTGCTTCAGTAAAAGAAATTCTACAAAAAGAAAAGATGCTGGTAAGCCCATCATCTGCTACTGTATATACTGCCATGAAAAAATATGGTGTAAAAAGCGGTCATGTAGTAGGGATATTTGCCGATGATGGAAGAAAATTCAAGAGTCTTTACACTCAACAAGGCATTTTCACAGAATCAGAATTTGACACTGCACTAAAAGATTCTAAGTATATTTCTCAAGTCAAGTCTGTCTGATTACGCTTTATGTTCTGAAAGATACTTGTCTACATCAATTGCAGCCATGCAACCAAAGGCTGCTGCTGTAATTGCTTGTCTGTATCGATGATCATGAACATCTCCTGCAGCAAAGACTCCTTCTACATTTGTCTGGGTATGATTCTTTAATGCAATATATCCTTGGTCATCAAGATCAATCTGCCCTTTGAATAATTTTGTATTTGGTTCATGTCCTACTGCAACAAATATTCCTCCTACCTCTAATGTCTCTACCTTGTTTGCAACTGTATCTTTTACAGTGATCTGTGTGACTTTTTGATTTCCTTTAATCTCTTCAATTACAGTATTCCAATGGAACTGAATTTTTTTATTTTCAAAAGCTCGGTCCTGCATTACTTTACTTGCTCGGAGTGTATCTTTTCTATGAATCACATGAACTTTATTTGCAAATTTTGTGAGAAATATGGCCTCTTCCATGGCAGAATCCCCTCCTCCTGCAACGACAATATCTTGATTTTTGAAAAATGGTCCATCACATGTG
>JARLFW010000159.1 GCA_031296345.1 Nitrosotalea sp.
AAACGCCTCATCTTGCTTGTATTTTGTTATATAGAGAGGTGATACGGACGAGTCCATCCAAGTGTCAAAGGTTCGCGGTTCTCCTACAAATTCTGTAGAATCACACTTCATACATTTTGTTATGGGACTGGAATCCTTCCAAGGTCTGTAATATTTCCCAGGTTCTGGAACATGCGGCTCATTGCATTTTTTACAATACCATATTGGAATCTCTGTTCCATAGAATCTTCTTCTTGATATTGGCCAATCGATTGATATTGATTCTAGCCAGTTCATCAAGATCTGCTTGTGCATTGGAGGGTGGAAATTAATTTTCATGCCAAGCTCTTTTATTTTTTCAACTGAATCTTTTTGTTTTAGATAATATTCCTCCATGGATATGATTTCAATTGCAGTCTTGCTTCTCTCAGATATTGGAGTTCTATGGTTGATGTTGTCAATCTTTTCAACAAAGCCTTGGTTTGTCAGGTCTTCGATTATTTTTTCTCGCGCTTGTTTTACTTTGAGCCCTGCATATGCTCCTGCAACTTCTTTCATTCTCCCATTCATGCCAACTGCAGCAATCTCTTCAAGTTTTAGATCTCGAAATAGTGCAACGTCATTTTGATCACCATAGCTACAAACCATTACTGCTCCTGAGCCAAATTCTTTTTCGGCAGATGGATGTGCCTTGATCTCCACTTCTCTATTTATCAAAGGAATGATTACTTTTTTTCCAATAACATCAGTGTATCTTTCATCTTCCGGATTTACAATAATTGTCTGACATGCACATAATAATTCAGGTCTGGTACTTGCTATCACAATGATTCTTTGAGGATCTTTAACCTTGAATTTCATATGAACTAGTTTTGTAGGAATGTCTTCGTAAATTATCTCGGCATCTGCAATAGTAGTACCTGTTACCCAATCATAGTTGTTTGGCCTATTTGCAAGATAGATCTGTCCTTGCTTCCACATGTCAATAAACGTGGCCTGGGTAAGTGTGCGATATTTCTCAGAATCTGTTCTATAGTATTCTGCAAAATTGCCGCTAAGCCCGAGGCTCTTCATTATTTGTATCATCTCTGCCTCTAAATCGTCAAGGGCTGTCTCACATAGTTTCAGAAACTCTGCCCTGTCTGTCTCATGCATTCTAATTCCGTGCTTTTTCTCTGTGTACATCTCAACAGGAAGGCCATTTCTGTCAATTCCTATTGGAAATAGAACATTCTTTCCTGACATTCTTGCAGTTCTTGCAATCATGTCTATCTGTGCATAGTGAGAAGCTGCCCCAATATGCCATGGCCTTCCAGATGGATATGGCGGTGGAGTATCAATTACAAAAATATCTCCTTCTGGCTTGAAATCGTAAATGTGATTATCTTCCCATTGTTTTAGAATCTGTTTTTCAATCTCGGGATTCCAAGCAGTTTCCTTGATAGTTGGTTCCATGTCCTAAATCTTTGAGATCTGTGATATTATATGGGCTCCCTTGTTATAACCCTCATAAATATAGACACCTACTGCTTCAATATTTTTTGGCATCTTTGGAACTAGCAGTTTGATTAATTCTGTGGACAGATTTTCTACTGTTGCCTCTCCTCTCAAAAGATAAGTTGTATGTTTTGGAACCTGGAGATCAAATCGTCCCTTTGGTCCATCAAATGCAATTCTATAATGTTCTGCATCTTCTTTTACCAAGTATTTTTCATTTATGAAAAATTTATGATCCATGACTCCGATTACTTCCTTGATTATCTTCTTTGCTTCTCCAAAGTCCATTAGTAAATTGTTCTTCATCTCTCCTACTAGTTCTACTGTAACAGATGATGTGTGGCCGTGCAAAATTGAACATTTTTCAACTAATGGTAAAATGTGTGCATAATCAAATGCAAATGCAGGATCTTCCATAAATATTGAACCTGTCTGCACTTCCTGAGTCTTGTAAAGTATGATGTCTTGCAGTTCTGAAAGTCTTGCTGCAAATTTGGGATGACCCATTGCTATGATTTTTACATCTGTTAACTCTTGCTTGAGTTCCTTGTATTTTGTAATATCGCTTTCAACATCAATTACTTCGATTATCCCCTTGTCTGTCTTAAAATCCACTTTAATTTTGCTGCCGTTTTTCAGAGTTATGGAATAATCATACTGATATTCAATTTGCAAAAATTCCAACATCTGAGCAATTGAGAGCTCAGTTCTGCTTCTCAATAGATTTCCTTTTCCATCAATATACTTGAAATCAGCATCCAAAATTGCAGAGCCAGTTGACATTTGAAAAAATGTGCCTAGTCCGTATATAAATTCTGTACAGGTGGAAAAGTGAGAGTTTTTACTTTTTGAGTGAATTTAGAGTCCTTGCAAGGACGATATCATTTTGTGTAATTCCGCCAGCATCATGTGTTACCAAATCAACTGAAAGCTTGTTGTATACGTTAAACCATTCTGGGTGATGATTCATCTTTTCTATGTGAATTGCGGCTCTTGTCATAAATCCAAAGGTCTCGATAAAGTCATCAAACACAAAATCCTTGTGTAGTTTTCCATTTACGACACTCCATCCTGATAATCCGGACAATTCTGTTTTAATTTGCTCATCAGACAGTCTCATCATTTGTATTATTTTTTAAAGAATCCTATATTTAACTCTCAAAGCAAGTCCACTATGGAATGATAAATGCAGCAAGCTTGTCAGGTCTCGAAAAGGAACTGTATGATGTTATGGTACAATCCTTGGAAAGTGTTAAAGACTCCAAAACAATAGGAATCTCTTTTTCAGGTGGAGTAGACAGCTCACTTTTAGCAAAGATTGCAAAAGATCTTGGCTATGATGTTATTCTTTTAACAATGGGATTTATTGATTCACACGATGTCGAGTTTTCAAAAACTATGGCAAAAATACTTGGAATACGACATGAAATAGAACTGATATCTGAAAATACATTCTCAGATGTGGCAAGAAAAATCTCTGACATGATTAACGTAGACAATTTATCCTGGAATGAGAACTGTGTTGCATTTTATTATGTTGCAAAACTTGCAAAAAAGCACAATATCTCCAAAGTAATGACTGCTAATGGAATAGACGAACTATTTTGTGGTTACAACTCTTATCGAGATTTTATTCCCGAAGGTGAAGAGGCAGTAATTGGATTGATGAAAGAGAAGCTTGACAATGAAGTACGAATGATGAAGGCAGTAAATCAAGTCACGTCAGAGTTTGGAGTCCAGATCATTCAGCCTTTCCTATCTGAGAAATTTATCGAGTTTGCAAAAACAGTTCCATTAGAACATAAAATAAAGGACAAGGATGACTTGATGAGAAAACATATTGTTAGAAAATTGGCTTTATCAATTGGAGTTCCAGAAGAGTCTGCACTAAAACAAAAGAAAGCAATGCAATATGGGTCACTAATTCACAAAAATTTCTTAAAAGTCAAGAAAACTTGGAACATGAACTTTTAACTTTACTTGATACATTTCTAATTATATCAAACGATGCTCCAAGGTGATTTTCAGGAATGAAAATTTTGCCAATCTCACTGTCTGTCAAGTGAGATGAAATTGCCCCATCGTTTCTTACTGCATCTCTAAAGTCTGTTCCCTCTGACGATGATGCAAATGCAACTCTCTGGATATCTCTATAAGCTTCAAATCTTGGAACTCCTTTTTGGATTAATGCATCAAGTACAAATTCTGCAAAGATTTGTCCCCTTGTAACTTCAAGATTACCTCTAATCTTATCTTCATTTACAAATATGGAACTGAGAATTTTTGTCATGGCTTCAAGCATTTCATCTAAAAGTATTGCAGTAGTTGGAAGGATGAATCTCTCGTTTGCAGAGTTTGACAAGTCTCTTTCATGCCATAATGGAATGTTTTCAAAGGCTACTGAGATCTGACTACGTAATAATTTTGAAAGTGATGTTACACGCTCACTTTTTACAGGATTTCTCTTGACTGGAACTGCACTACTTCCCATCTGACCTTTTTTGAAGGGTTCAGCGACTTCGCCTATCTCAGTTCTCTGGAGATTACGTA
>JARLFW010000160.1 GCA_031296345.1 Nitrosotalea sp.
ATTACTATAGCAATTTCAACTTTTACCATAATTCCAGTTTATCTATTGTGTAAAAAATTCGTTAGTACACCTTATTCAATAATAGGAGCTGCAATCTTTGCGTTTGAACCACGAGTAATCCAAAATTCAGTTCTAGGTTTGACAGATCCTCTTTACATTATGCTAGTCACTATAGCACTAGTTTTGTTTCTAAGTGAAAATAGAAAATTCACATATGTTGCTTTTAGTGTTATTGCACTTGCCTCTCTTGTCAGAGCCGAAGGTTTGTTCCTATTTGTGGCTCTTTCCATAGTATTTTTCATTAGAAATGGAAAGACTCGTAAAGTAATACCAAGATATGCAATAGCCCTAGCATTTTTTCTATTGATCATACTACCAGTTGCCGCATTAAGAATTCAGACAACAGGCAATGACGAATTAAGTGGAAGGATACCAAGCGAGGTAAACAGGGCACTTGCATTTTCATCTGATAACGGAAAATCAAATCTAGTTTTATTTGCAATTCATGCTTTTGAGAATTTTTTCAAATTTCTTGGATGGTCAATGATTCCAATATTCATTTTCTTCATCCCAGTTGGAATAATACTGATTTTCAAGGACAGAGACTACAAGAAAATCACTATAATAACAACAATAATTGTTATGTTTGTACCAATATTATATGCACTTTCAACAGCTTTAGATACACGGTATTTTCTTCCACTGTATCCATTATTTTGTGTTCTTTCAGTTTATGCTATTAAAAAATATCATACAAAGTTAGGAAATCGAAAAATATTTTCCATCATACTAATTGGCGGCATTCTACTTTCATCCTCATTGTTTCTTGATTATAAAAAAATAGACATAGAACATGAAAAAGAGGCATGGAGTCTTGCATATCAAGTTGCAAATCGAACTGATGTAATCAACTCGTATTATCCAGAATCAGGTTATCTTGTTATAACAACAATGACACAATTGGATCACTTTCCCAGTTTGCACTCTCAATTCAAAGGAGAACCAGTGAAGCAAGTCAATATTCAGGCCAATAACATTGTAGAATACATTAAACAAGGTAAAGAGATGGGTTTAACCCATTTAGTTCTTGACGGTACAGACAATATTCAAAATCGTCCTTTATTTTTCAAGGATGTATTTTTACATGAAGAGAAATATCCTTATTTAATTAAGATATACGATTCATCAGATCAAGGATACAAATACCATCTCAAAATATTCAAAATTGATTACAACAAATTTGGATAATAAATTAATAGAATACAGCTAAGAATCGTGAATGGTTCTTCCTTTAATATACTCGTCTAATTTTCTTTTCAAAATTTCTATTTCTTCATGTTCTTTTTCAGTCAATTTTTCATTTTTTGCGAGCTTGACCATTATCTCAGACATATTTGCAGACAATGCTAGAAGTTTTTCAGTGTTTAGTAAGAGTCGTCGCATATGTGGATTTGCCTCCATGTTGATATCTGCCTCAGCTTTGAATGCAGCACTTCTCTTGTAATGCAAATAACCCACTAGTACTAGTAATGGAATTCCTATTGTAGATAATATACCAACGTAGGCTGAAAAAGTTGGAAATATAGTTTTCAAAGCTGGTACATCTTTAATTGCTAAATAATATGTAGTAACTGCGGTATTTAGTGCAGCAAGAATAAACGCAAAATATGTGCTCCATCCTTGCCTGAAATAGAACCAAGCACGAAATAATATATTTTTTGCCACAAACTAAATTTGTTGTAGAGTTATATCAACATACAACTAATCAAAATTGAGTTAATAGATAAAGAGAATTTGTCGATTAATGATCCTGTATTGTACAATGTAGCAACATAGTTTTATTTGAAAAATAATAGATTTCATAAAATTATTCAGATTAATTCATAAATATTGATTTCAGAATTATGTTGCTTTGTAAGAGTAGGTTAGAACTAATAGGAAATAAAAAAGTTGAACTATAATTGAAAACTCCTTACAAGAATCAAATTGTATATATCTCAAGGCAGATTCATAGAGCATAGAGTAATAAAATTGAGATTATTAATTGGGGGAGCAAGTTCAAAGTTTTTTCATTTGAAGGAATTTGGTGACGCTTTAGTAAAATACGGTATTGAATACAAATTAGTACATGATGTTGACATCTACACAGGTTTTCCTAGTAGAAATATTAGGCGATGGTTTGAGACAAGTGCAAAATTTGACAAGCTCGTACAGGAATTCAAGCCAGATGCAATCTTTGTAGATAGATTAACACATTTCAGTTTAGCTGCATTAAAAGTAGGCATACCATTGTTTGTGCTTCTCAGAGGAGATTATTGGTCCGAGATGAAGTGGGCTAGAGAAACTCTGTACAAGTGGCCTCTAAAACGCATGGTACTTGATTTGAAAGATAAAATTACAATGAAATGTTTTAGAGGATCTACTGCTATCTTGCCAATCTGCAAATATCTCCAAGAAAGAGTCACAGAGAAATATCCAGATAAAATCACCGAAGTTCTTTATCAAGGAATTGATCCTGGAAAATGGTATCCAGTAAAAGGAATGAATCTAAAGCACCCATGTGTTGGATTATTACAGAGTGCAATAATTTGGGGCAAGACAAAGGAAATGCTCACATTACCAAAAGTGCTAGAAGCAATGCCAGATGTGACATTTTATTGGGTAGGAGATGGTCCATACAAAGATCAAGTTCTTCCCATACTAAGCAAGTATGATAATTTCAAATGGCTGGGTGCAATGCAATATCCTGATAAAGTTAGAGAGTATCTGACAGAGATTGATGTATATGCACTAGTTAGTGGAATTGACATGTCTCCATTGACATTACAAGAAGCCCAGTTGATGGAAAAGCCAGTAGTTGCAACAAATGTTGGTGGTATACCCGAACTAATGAAAAACAATGAAACTGGATTTTTGGTAGAAAAAGGAGATTACAAGGGCTGGATTGATAAATTATCTATTTTGATAAATGATCCTAAAAAAGCAAAACAAATGGGAGAGGCAGGTCGCAAATTTGTAATAGAGAATTTCAGTTGGGAGAAGATAGCTAGACAATTTTCAGAATTTCTAAATAAAAAAATTAGAACAAAGTGATAATTTACAATTTAATTTAATGTAGCATCAGATTTGATTTCATTTGTGATAAATAGTCTATACCAGACTTCAGCTGCCAAAAGTCCCAAGAATTTGTTCACATATCTAACATCAAGATCTTTTTTCAAATGAGACTTGATCCACTCTTTGCTAATCCAGCCTTCATTGACAATTCTTGATTCTGATAGATAATAATCACATAGTTTGTAGCCGTAAGACTTCCAGAGATTTACAGTATCTACAGAAAATCCACGCTTCACATCAAAGTTTGGAAAGTCAGGCACATACTTGTGAAGAAGATTTCTAAGAAGTGGTTTGCCCAAATTGTCCCGTACATTATACTTTAGATCATATTTCAAATGAGATGTATAAGAAATCAAATTGTCAGTCAAGAGGGGAGTAACAGACTTTATTTTGAAGAATTTATGAAAAGCAGTATTTACAGGAGAAAAATTATAGAGCAATTTACCATTAAAGTCGGCTAGAGAAACCTGAGCTAATGGAGATAAAGGATTATCAAAATAAGGATAGAATAAAGAGTAAATTTCATCCCAATTAAAAGGAATTTTTCTCCCAAAAATTTTGTCTTGATCTGGAACCCAATCTCGTTCATGACATTGCAGATAAGCTTTAATTTTTTCTAATGGTGAGGAGTTTGGATTTATTAACGAAAGAAATTTTTGATATCGGAATGTATATCCACCAAATAATTCATCACCGCCGTCACCAGAAACAAGTGAATCAGAAATAGAACTTGCTTCCTTAACTATGGTATACCAGTGTAAATCCCAGAATGGTCGTTTTATTATGCCAATAGACTTTGGAAGGTCCTCAAGATAATTTTCCACGTATACAATTTTATGTTCAGCGTCAAATTTTTCAGCTAATTTTTGGGCATCTTTTGATTCATCAAAACTTTCAGCAAAAATAACTGAAATTGCAGTTATATCAACCTCAGGCAATATTTTCCTTACAAGAGCAAGCATGAGTGATGAGTCAACTCCGCCGCTGAGTGCTACAACTATTTTTTTTGTTTTTGAAAGTTCGTTTTCTATATTCTTTGTAATATATGTCTCAATTGCATCAACTTCGTTAACAGAATTCTGCTCTACAAAATCAGTCCATGATAATTTATGTAATAACGGTTCTATAGTGTGATCATAACGTAGTGTAAGAATGCTTTTCAGAGAAGATTCTATTTGTTTATACTCCTCCACGCCCAATTCCCCTAAAGATTAAACCTGCTTTTTTTGCTGCATAGATATCCATTACACCTCTTGAATCAATAATCACCGGGGTTTTCATCTTTGAGACAAATAAAGAAGGTTCAATTCCCAGAAACTCGTTATGTGCAGTTACAATTATAGCTGCATCAACGTTTGAAATAGCATCTATGAGATTATTTTCAGTTTTGTGAGAAAACACTTGAGTAGATTTGAAATACGGATCATAGATTTTTACCATGGCCTGAAGCTGATCCAATCTTTTTATAATTGCCTCTGCTGGCGTCAACTGAATATCTTTAACATTAGGTTTGTATGATATACCAAGCACTGCAATTGTACTTCCTTTTACGGATTTTCCTATTTCATTGAGAGCATCAGATAATAATTCTACAACATGATATGGCATTGATTCATTGGTTTCTCTTGCAGCACGGATTATTCGTAGCATTCCATTATTTTCCATTCCCCGAGCAGAATTAAGAATTTGATAAGAATTTACAGGAAGACATGGTCCACCAACTCCTGCACCAGGATAATGTGTTTCAAAGTTGTACTTTTTACC
>JARLFW010000161.1 GCA_031296345.1 Nitrosotalea sp.
AAAGATGTACAATGCAAGCAAGGCTTTACACTGATCTTTAAAGCAGAAGATGGTTCGCCTGCATGTGTAGATCCTACTATTGCACCAATACTGGCTCAACGTGGCTGGTAAATCTAATAGAATACGGGTGATAAATTTTAACTATACATAAACTCCACAAGATATTTTACTAGACAATAATTTTTACAAGTAAAATGAAATCGATAAATTTCACATTACTTGGTGATGAATCGCTTGCCAAAGATTTTGGAAAAAAAGGAACCTCAACTGATATTACAATTTATGATAGAAAAGAATCCGATACACTGCGCACATGGACTATTCCTACCTCATTTCCAGAAGATACAGCCGCTCTTTCAGGCAATTAGTATGGGTGAGTATGTAATACTACATGTCGCAAAATTGGATAAATTTACAGGTGAGCAAATAATTGCATTAGATGTTCTGGGAAAGAAAAAAGGTATCTTATCACATACGTTTGATGTTGATAGAAACACGTTGCTTTCAATGATAAAGGGAACGGTTGTAGAACAATACAATATAGTTGAGCCTGAAAACCTAAAGCAGGAAATTGATAAGCTAGAACCTGTTTCAACAGATGGTAAACCCAAAATCATGATTGATCATTGTTTTGATGTCAAGGGTGTAGGGGCAGTAATTCTAGGTAAGGTTGTCCAAGGCAAAGTAAAACAGTACGACACGCTCAAACTTTTTCCAAAAGGTATGGATGTGATGGTAAAATCGATTCAAATGCATGATGATGCTGTTGCCGAAGCAGTTTCTCCTGCAAGAGTAGGTATTGCAGCAAAGGGTGTTACACCTGATGACATTCAAAGAGGTGATATACTCTGTCTTCCTGATACAGTTGTAACATCACAAGAGATTGAAATTGATTATATACAGAGCAAATTTTTCAAAGATACGCTGGCAGCAAATCAGATGTTTCTTGCAAGTATAGGTTTGCAAATAAGACCAGTTAAGATTGTCTCACTTAATCCTATGAAACTCTCTCTTGGAAAACCTGCGGCGTATGAAAAAGGCGACGTTTGTGTTATACTAAAACCCGAATCAACATCAATCCGAATAGTTGGTAGTGGGAAAATAAAATAAATTCATTTATTCTCAAAATCCTAGAATGTTCATCTGTAATCTAAATTCACTAAAATAGATCCATGTAGTACTGGATTGTGAAATTGACTCTCCTTGATACTACTGCACTAACTTCGTGGTCTGTTTTAACTGCAATTTGTATGGTTGTCATAGGTCTGGTTTATAGGAGATTTTCAAGAATAAAAAATAATGAATCACATACATCTTGAAAAGAAAGGCCTTAGAGGGCTTGCCATTGCCGAGAGTTTCAAGCAAGGTGATAGTTTCTCAAGACTTGCAGGTGTAGTAATTAGGCGAGATTTTATCATTGATGGGTTTGTGTTTGGAAAATGTACTATAGAAGGAGATGATGCCACTGATGTAATTCTTGATATGTATTCCAGACTAAATCGAGACGACATTAGTTACATCATAATTTCAGGTCTTGTAATTTCGATGTATAATATTATAGATATTAAGAAGATCTGGGAAACAACAAAAATTCCAACTATCGGTGTTACTTATGAAGAATCTGGAGGAATTGAAGATGCTATACGACATCACTTTCCAAATTCTTATGAAAAAAAACTAGAACGATATCACAATCTTGGAAAAAGAACGGAGATCACTTTGCACACAGGATACAAACTTTATCTGAGGAACGAAGGCTGCTTGCTTGAAGAGGCCAAAAAATTTCTAGACTTGCTTACAGTCCAAGGTTCTGTACCGGAACCAGTTAGAGTTGCTCAATTACTTGCAAAGGTGTCATAGTTTATCGATTAACCTATATAGATTTAATTTTATACACATCAACTGTGACTTCTCAATTGTTTTTTGGCTCGTTTGATTCTAAAAAACACCTTATGTTAGTATGCGACGATGTTGCAATAAGACAAAAAATAGAATTTGAGTTCATAAAAAACGGTCTGGATAAAAATGAATTATCGATATATGCTACACATGGTGATGAAAAACTTGTTGAAAAAGAAATGCTGTCTTTTGGTATCGATGTAAATTTTTATAAAAAGAATGGATTACTAAAAATTCTCCATATTGGAAATCCTGCAGAGGACTCTTTGGATTTTATAGATTCGATTCAGGCATTGCTTAAAAAGATGCTACCAAATCCGGAAATACCTTTCAGGGTAGTAGGGAGAGTAATGCCTGATGTGGGAACCGAAATTGCAATAGCCATCCAAGCCAAGTGGGAAAAAATGCTTCATAATAACATCTTTGACAATCTCAACGGGTCTATACTATGCACGTATGATCTATCTCAGATACAGGCAAATAATCAATGGATGATGTGGCTCAAGGAATTACAAAAAAATCATCACGCGTATGTAATTTGTAAGAATGGAAAAAGCAATCTTACAATAAATTCCTAATAATTTTTAATTATGCTCCTATGTGATGTTGGAAAATTATTATCTTTTATTTTCTCTCTTCTTTTGTTACTTTCCAGTCCCCGCGTGAAAATCTAGGTGACTCAAACTCAATCTGGCCTACAATCCTGTCTCCTTTTTTTATCATACCATACTCGTTTTTGGCCATTTTTACCAACAGTTTCCTTGTCTTGTATCCGCCTTCAATTACTTTGATCTTAAATCGCTTGCTTACCTTCATTGTTAATTCTCTTGCAGCTTTTGGATCTGCAATTAATGAAAACATCTCAAATGTGCCAAAATTCTTTGTTGTAATTTCATGATTGTATAGTCTTGCCTCAAACTTCAAGCCTGATTTTTTTGCTTCTTCATTCATCCATTCCACAGCTTGTAGTCCGTATCCTTTTTCTACGCCAAAAGTTTCCGAGTCCATACTATCAATTTGACAATTAAGCTGAATATAACTCAAAACAGATTAACTGAATAATATTATTAGCATGATGGTATCAGAAACCATGTGAAGCGTACTGCTACAGAGATACGAAAGGCAATTGAATCAAACTGGAAAGAGTATCTTTCACGTTACGGAAATCTTTTTTCGTCTAATCATGTAGATGGTTCTACACCACCATCTGTGTTTGTCGGAGCATATGGTTATCCAAAAGTTTTGGTAGGTCCGATGTTGCCTCCTATTCATGGAGATACTGCAATCCTTGATTCTCCAGAAAAATGGATTGGAAAAAGTCTTGAAGATATCGTAAATTACAGGCTAAGTCTTGTACGAGGAATAAAACCAGTCAAGATAGAGGATGTTGGACAACGATACATTGAGAGCCTGCAAGAGATGTCCATGTCAGTCAAGTCAACTGACGCACAGATGGAACTTGTAAAAAATGCCTCACCAGTTGTATCTGTTGATGGCGATAGTCCTATTTTTGGACCAATCGGAGAAATAAAATCTGCCACATTTTCAAATTCATCTTCTGATAAACAGATCCAAAAGTCATATTATGACAAAGATCTTCTGGCTCAAGATGCTATAGTGGGTCTTTACAATAAGGGTATAGAGATTTCAAGAATTCAAAAGTGCTTTAGCATTGGAATGTTTGGCAAACATCGCAAACTTGTTCCTACTCGTTGGAGCATTACTGCAACAGATGACATTGTCTCAAAAGCACTTGTAGAAAAAATAATCCAATATAATATACTTGACACAACACTTGTGTTTTCATATAATCATCTGGGTAACTATTTTTGCGTTATAATGTTTCCAAGTAGGTGGATGTTTGAAATGCAAGAAGCATGGTATGATGAAAAGGGAGATGTAGGATTTGGTTCTGATTTTGAAGATATGCGCGGAATGACACATTATCCTGAAACTGCGGGCGCTCATTTTGCATCAAGACTTGCAGTATCAGAATATCT
>JARLFW010000162.1 GCA_031296345.1 Nitrosotalea sp.
GAACATACAACAACCCAGTAGAATATTGCTGTCCGTCATGGATAACATAGTTGAGGAAATTTAGCACCTCGTTTGATTTATCCTGTGTTTCACCAGTAACAATACTCAAGTCTTTGTACACCATGACATAGGTAAGTGTGGAAATCGGATATGAGCCACTTCCTGGTTGGTTCACTATAGATACCTGGCTCCAGTCTCCATCTGCTGTCGGTAAGTTTCCACTAGCTGCTGCGGCATCAGCTGCAACAGTATCAAGAGTGGGTTCTACAAAGGAATTACCATCAGCATTTTGTACAAATGCATATGTCATCTTGTTTTGAAAAACATATGCAAGCTCTACATATCCAATAGCATATGGCGTAGTTTTTACTATGTTAGCTACACCTGCATTTCCACTTCCTCCTGTACCAAGTGGCCAAGGTACTGTCTTTCCTTGACCCACTTTGGTTTTCCAGTCAGGACTAATTTTGGAAAGATAGTCAGTAAATGCGTATGTAGTTCCAGAACCATCAGATCTGTGAGCTACTACAATATTTTGAGTGGGTAAAGTTGCACCTGGATTGAGGTTGACTATTGCTGGATCATTCCATGAGGTTATGTTTCCCATAAAGATCTGTGCAATTACAGGTCCTGTGAGTTTTAGACCTTTATCCATTCCAGGAATGTTATACGTGATTGTTATTCCACCTATTGAATCTGGAATAGTAAGTACTCCTGGTGCCTTTTGTTGATCAGATGTGGATAGTGGTGCGTCAGATGCTGCAAAATCTATACTCTTTTGTTCTAAGAGCTTTATCCCTGCTCCACTTCCAATTGACTGATAGTTGAGTTGGATATTCTGGTGTATTTTGTTGTATTCAACTCTCCATGTGTCCATCAATGGAAACACGAAAGTTGATCCTGCCCCAGTGATCGTATATGATTGACCACTTGTCTGTGCACTTGCATGCAACGACAATGATGGGACTATTAGAATTAGCATAAATGCTAATCCCAGAATGACTTTGTTTGTCATGCATATTATGCAAAAAATATCTTATTTACCTTTGACCACCATAGTTTTCATATCAATATGAAATCTATATAGATTAGACCTCATGAAATGAATTTTGTAAATTAAACTACCTATAGGTTCGTGCACCAGTGACAATATAGTTTACCGAGTCGCCTACAAATGCAGCATGATCTGCCATTCTTTCCATATATCTTAGAACCAAGGCATCAGCGAGAGCACATTTGGTACTTCCTAATGTAATTAACATTGGCAAATGTTTGTTATAATATTTATCGACAAGATCTTCATCGGTTCGCAATTCACGAGCCTTATCAAGATCAAGAGATGCAAAACAGTCTACAGCAAGTTGTACCATCTGCTTAATTTCTCCAGATAAAGTATAGATGACTTCATTCTTACAATCAGAAAGATCACCAAAAGTTTCTCGAACCATGGTTATGTCATATGCATATCTACCCAATCTGGTAAACCCATATGAAATCTCAAGTGAGGAACGTATAAGCCTAAAATCACTTGCCACCGGTTGATATCTAAGAATCATTTCAAATGTAAGCTCACCAACTTTGTCATACAAATCCATCATTTTACTTGAGAGGTCATGAACTTCTTTTCTGGCATTTTGCCCACCCAAGTATGAATCAATTGCAAGGTTGGTGCATTTGACAGACAGGATACACATTTGTTTCATCATTTCAGATAAACTTTCTAAATGCGGATCTATTAGACGTGTCATTACCTAGCCAAACTGACCTTGAACGTACTTGGCAGTTATTTCATTTCTAGGATTTTCAAATATTTGTTTTGTCTCTCCAAATTCAATCAAATCTCCAAGATACATAAAGCCAGTATAGTCAGATACTCTAGTTGCTTGTTGCATGTTATGTGTTACAATAATTATGGTGTATTCTTTTTTTAGTTCCTGTATCATCTCTTCAATTTTCTGGGTTGCGATAGGATCAAGAGCAGAGGCAGGTTCGTCCATTAAAAGAACTTCAGGTTGTATGGCAAGCGCTCTAGCAATGCACAAACGTTGTTGTTGTCCTCCGGAGAGACTCATGCCTGGCTTTTTCAAATCTCCTTTTACTTCATTCCAAAGTGATGCCATCTTAAGACATCCTTCCACCACCTCGTCTAGAATCTTTTTGTCTTTTACCCCATTAAGCCTTAGGCCACATGCGACATTATCGTAAATAGACATAGTAGGAAATGGATTTGGTTTTTGAAATACCATTCCGATTTTTCTTCTATTTATGATAGGATCTACTTTGTTAGAGTAAAGATCCTCACCATCAAGTAAAACTTTTCCTGTGAGAGTAGCATTTTTTGTAAGCTCATGCATTCTGTTCAGACATCTAAGAAATGTTGTCTTTCCACATCCAGAAGGTCCTATCAGAGCTGTAACTGCTCTGTCTCGAAATTTCATTGATACATTTTTTACGGTTACTATACCATCGTAACTTGCAGAAATATTTTCTGCAATTAGTTTGTATTTTATATCTTCAGTTGAATTTTCCTTTGTTGGAGTTTTTGTAACTGTCTCCATCATGATACTGCTCCTAGCTTCTTGAACTTTATGAATGTTTTTTCTTTATTTCTCAAAAAGATATACCTTACACCAATATTGATAGAAAGGACCATAATTATCAAAATAAATGCTGCTCCCCATCCTTGAGTTACAGCACTATCATATGGAAGCGATGAGAGTCTCCATATCCTAAGTGGTAGTGCATCAACTGGTCCATTAAGATCCGATATGAATTGACTGCTACCAAGAATTGTAAATACAAGCGGCGCTGTTTCACCAGCGATTCTTGCAACTGCTAGTAAAATGCCAGTTACTAGACCACTTCTTGCGCTACTGAGTACTATTGTAAAAACTACTCTATATCTTCGGATTCCTAAAGCATATCCTGCTTCTCTATATGTAACAGGCACTAATTTGAGAGATTCTTCAGTAGTTCGCATTATGATTGGCAACATAACAATAGAGAGTGCAAAGGAACCTGCCCAAACAGAAAAGTTTCCAACTGTTAAAACAATTAAAACAAATGCAAACACACCAATTACAATGGTTGGAAATTCTGCAAGTACATCGTTGAAAAATCTAACTGTTCTACCAAATCTATTGTTACCATATTCTGAGAGAAATATTCCACCCATTACACCAATTGGAACTCCAATAAGACTAGACAGTCCAATCAGCACCAAAGTTCCTTGAATAGCAGGGCCAATTCCCCCTGGATCATCACTTCCCACAGCTCCAGGTACTTGAGTGAGAAAATTCCATGTCAATGCAGCTGCTCCATTACTAAAGACATTGACTAGGATAGATATTAGCGGAACAATAGCAACTATCACACATATGAAGACTATACACTTAACAATTTTGTCCAAGACAAGTCTTCTACCAACATTATAACGAAAATGTTTTCTAAATTCGGCTCTTTGTTCTGGAGTTATCATGCCAATACTGCTCCCTCGTGTGACTTGACTACTTTTGCAACAAGAAGATGTGCCACTACATTAATTGCAAAAGCCATAACGAAAAGAATCAATCCAATACCAACTAGAGCTGCCAAATGAAGTCCCCCTGAAGAAGCTTCAGCAAATTCATTTGCCATTATACTAGCCATTGTCTGTCCCGGTTGAAATAATGATGTTGGAATTGCAGCTGCCCCAGTAGCATTTCCTATCAACATTGTAACTGCCATGGTCTCTCCCACAGCTCTTCCAAGACCCAATATTGTCGCACCAATTAATCCAGATTTCGAATAGGGTAACACTGCAAGCCTGAAAGCTTCCCATTTTGTAGCTCCAAGCATATATGCCGCTTCACGTTGACTGTTTGGAACTGCCAACATTATTTCTTTTGAGATAGAAGCAATTGTAGGAATTATCATAATTGCTAGTACAACACTAGCTGTAAGAATATCAAGTCCAAAAGGAGTTCCTGCAAATATTATACTTTGATCTCCAAAGAGATTATGAAGTGGCGTCTCTATCCAATCCTGGATATAAGTTCGGAATACAAGTAACCCCCATAGTCCATAAACTACACTTGGAACAGCCGCAAGAAGTTCTACAATCATAGCAAGAGGAGTTCGCATTATTTTAGGAGAAAGTTCAGAAAGAAACATGGCAATTCCAAAGCTTAGAGGTACAGCTATTAGCATAGCAATTCCAGCATTAACTATAGTTCCCATTATGTAAGGAAACGCGCCGTAAGATTCTCTACCCTCAACAGAGTTCCAATCTGAGCCTGTAAGAAATGATATTCCCTCTTGTTGCCAAACTTGTGCAGAACCAGTAACTAGATTGAATACAATCATAGCTATAATTGCAAGAACATACGTGGCTGCACCTATTGCAACATATTTGAAAATTTTATCTATATGAGGAGACCCCTTTTTCATTTTAATGGTCATCATAATATCTCTCGTAGACATCAAATTAGATATGAGAGGATCGACCATGATTTCTTAGATCTCATAGTCCTATATAGAACTATATAGATATACATAGAAATGGAGGGCAAGTGCTTTAATTATATGATATACAATAAATTCATTGTCCGAAGTACTAAACGATAGAGAGGTTCGAAAATTACAACTCGTTGGTGGATCTACATACGTTCTATCACTTCCCAAAAAATGGGTTGATGAACTAAAACTAAAGACAGGTGATTCTGTTTCAATAATTAAAAATGTCAACAAATCTCTCTCAATATTACCTACAACCAA
>JARLFW010000163.1 GCA_031296345.1 Nitrosotalea sp.
GGCTTGATCTAATCTATTTATGTCAGGATCACTTACACTCACTTCAATTACTTGAGGGCCTGCAAAATAATTGTTAAACAAAGGATTTTCTGCGGAGACGTACAAATTGGGATTAGATGAAATGTGCTGAGTTGGTTCTAATCTTGGGATAAGACCCTCCATTGCACTAGCTTGTGGAAAATTATTTGACGAAAATGTTAGAGTATTTGTCAAAAGCATGATAAAAAGTACAATACATGTTTTACGTAAAAAATTTCTGGAAATATTTATTTTCACTTACATAATTTTTGAGAAAATGAATTTTAGTGTTTGGGAATGAAACCTGTTAAAATTTTTCAGACCTGGATTTTCCCGGAATATTTCACTACTATGAGTCATTTCTGCCATTATTTGATTGAATTAGTTACCTTCATCTTATTAGGTGACATAAAATCAGAATCTATGAAAATTTACATAAAATATGATAATTATGATTAATTATTTCATGTTTTGATCTAAAATATCCAAAAAGTTATAATCATGTAGTGTAATTATCCATATATGGAGAATTATAATAGTTATTTTACTCAAAAACGTAACTCCTGTCTAGGAATAACTCGATGGCACTAATTCTGCCCTATCATGAATCCGACGTTGGGAGAAAAATCATCCTACAGTTCTCTATACTATTTTCAATTATAAAATCAAGGACTCTGGTCTATGCCTTTGCATTGGCAACAGTTGGAACATTCCTTATTTCTTCTGGCTTGAAGGTTCCAGATTTTTTGATACTAATTAGGTTGATACCGTCTGTGTATTTTCTTGCTCTTGCGACGTATCTCTATAATGATCTTACTGATTATGAGGTGGATAAAGTAAATAGCCGTGATACAAACTATAGTTCAAAAAAAACACACTATAACCGAATATTATATTCAACAATTGGTTTTTTCATAATTTCTATATCGCTTGCATTTTCAATCAACATGCAGACTGGCATAGGCTCACTTGCATTCTTAGGGTTGGCCATTGTATATTCACATCCAAGGATACAACTAAAGAAAATGTTTCTAGTAAAAACAATAGTTACTGCAGCTGGTGGCTTCATTGCTTCACTGATGGGGGCTCTTGCAGTACAGAACATTTCATATGTTGGAATATCTGCATCAGTAATTTTTTTCCTAATGTATTTCATAAATGGGCCTCTTGGTGATATCGGTGACATAAATGGTGATAAAAAAGGTGGAAGGCGTACAATTCCTATTGTTTTGGGTGTACGAAAAACATTTGGAGTAATTTTTGGGGCTGTTTCATTAATGGCGTTAATACTTGTTGTAAATTATTCTTTTTTTGGATTACATGTGGTAGGATTGGTGTTGGGATTGATGATCTGCATATTTCTTGCTTTTAGAATAAGAAATCTATTGTCACAATATGAGAATAAGAAAAAACTCAGTCAAACCCGAACATCTGTAAGATTTGGAATTTTTGCAATTCAAATATCAATGCTCATAGGTATGGTGATGAATACCTTCTCTATATGGTAAATTGCCCTTTTAGATAGTTTTTGTGACTATTTTAGGAGGATTTGCGTCTGATTTTTGCCACAAATTGTTGAAGAGAGAAATCATGTGTAGTGAAAGAGCCTGGTCTTCTGTAAATATTGCCATTTTGAATTTTTTTGATTCAGTTGTATCTACTATTTCTAATCCGACATGTTTGTTGTCTACTACTAGAAGGCAGAAAGGAACTTGAGCGTATCTTCTATCTGCTTTTGAAGGATAAAATGGATTTGAAACCACCTTGACACGTTCTGTCTTATTTTTATCTGATGTTATTCCAGCTTCGCTCTCAAAATAGTCTTTTACCATGCCAGTGTCTGCAAGAATTTTTACAGTTACTCCAGAACTTGCCTTTTTCAACATTGAATTTATGATAAGCTCGTTTTGGAATCTGGTTACTAGAAGTATTTCATTTTGAGAAAATTCTATCATCTCCAAAATTTTTCTAACCATGTCCTCATACGATGATGTGATAATGGAATTTCTCTTGGTGTATTCTTGTAAATCTATATTAATTTGCGGTTCAACTTTTGAAATAAGTTCCATGATGTCTTTCTCATTAAACTTTGGATTGGCTTTTAACGCATCAACCATTTGCAAGTATTTTGAATTTTTGATATTGTTTGTAAGTCCTAAAATATGTTTTCGATATACGACTTTTCCAAACGCAGTTTGAGTATATGATTCATTATGTTTTTCTACTAATCCCAAGTCCACCAACTGTTTTAGCCTAGTGTAGTATTGTTTTTTTGTAAGACCAATTTTTGTTGGCGTATCTAATTCTGATCTTATCCCTTCTTCTGCGGTGAGGAAGATTATCAAAGCATCATTTTTTGATAAAACTGATAATACATCGGTCAGCTGTGCTAAGAGTTTAGAGTTGTCTTTTAAAGCAAGCCCGCTTACTTCATCCACTTTTGCTGGACCTATCTCGATACTGTTTTTTACAGTGGTTGTCTTCATGTCTTCCAATTGAAGAACAAGGCTGCCGAATATATTATTTTTGGTAAATACTGGTAATATTTTTCCAATTAGAGAGTTTTTTACGATGTTTTTTAATAATCGTGATTAGTTCTCCCTTATTTGTGAAAATGAACATAAAATATCTTAAATAGGGAACCGTACTATTTCCATTAATGGAAAATAAACGACGTCTGAAATCTGCCATTGTAATAGATGATAATCCAGATGTTCTATCACTTTTTGTTGAACTCTTGAAGTTGCATGATTTTAAAGTGATTGGCACAGGTCGTAATGGTAAAGACGCAGTTGAACTGTTTCAGAAACTAAAACCAGATATTACATTTTTAGATGTCGTCATGCCTAATACTGATGGGCTGTATGCACTTGGTCACATTAGGGAAATAGATCCAAACTCTGTTGTGATAATGGTTACTACTGA
>JARLFW010000164.1 GCA_031296345.1 Nitrosotalea sp.
ATTAGAGAAGATCGATGTAAAAGAGCTTCAAAATATAATCAAACAAGTTGTGCGAGAAAAAGCTAAACAAAATATGTTTTTGATTAACCAAAGCGACCTCAAAATGTTTGTAGAATCAGAAATTGATGATAGTATTGAAAATGAACATGTAATTTTGTCTGATCCTACAAAAAAAGTCACATCAGCAGAAGGAATTGATGGTTTTACTGCATTATTTCGGAGTAGATATTCAAAACTGCTTAAAATCATGATGCAACGTGCACAGTCAAAGAAACTAACTCCCATTTCAAACGTGACCAATGGTAAGTTGGATGAAGAAACATACATTGCTGGACTACTAATGGATAGAAGAATAGACAGAGATGTGACAAAACTAGTCATAGATGATCCATCAGGCTCAATAGAACTGTTAATTTTCAATAAAGAGATACAAGAGACTGCAAATTCTCTGCTAATTGACCAGTTTGTAATGATATCAATTGCAAGTGGTAAAAATGGTGGATTTTTTGTAAAAGAGATTCTTGTTCCGGACATACCCGATCATATAGCAAATCGCTCAAAGACTGAAACCTATGCAGTTCTCATTTCAGATTTACATGTAGGAAGTAAGTTCTTTATGGAAAAAGAGTTTTCAGAGTTTGTTTCATGGCTTTCAAGTCCAGATCCAGTAGCAAGAAAAGTCAGGTTTGTACTGGTTGGTGGAGATATAATTGATGGAATTGGTATCTTTCCAAATCAGGATAAGGAACTCTTGCTGTTAGATGTTGACCAGCAGATGGCAAAGGCTACTGAACTTTTAGACAAGATTCCAAAACATATCAAGGTATTCATCATTCCTGGAAACCACGATCCAGGAAGAAGAGCTCTTCCACAGCCAGCAATTCCAGAAAAACATAACATGCATCTTTGGAATAGAGAGAACTTTTTCATGCTTGGTAATCCTTCTATGCTTGAGCTAAATGGGGTTAAGATCCTCATGTTCCACGGACAAAGCCTTGATGATGTTGTAGGTAGCACTCCTGGACTAAGTTATGCACAACCAGCAAAAGCTATGAGAGTCTTGCTCAAGACCAGGCATCTTAGTCCAATATATGGTAAGAGAACACCAATTGCACCAGAATTAGAAGACTTGATGGTAATATCTGAAGTTCCAGACATATATCATTCTGGACACATACATGTTGTTGATCTTGATATGTACAAAGGAACATTGATTGTAAACTCTGGTGCATGGCAAAGTCAGACTCCATTTCAGGCCAGTGTTGGAATTAATCCCACACCTGGAATAGCTATTATTGTAAATCTTGCTACAATGAAGGTTTTTACAAAAGACTTTACTGAAAATTTTAGTTAAAATTACAAAAGATCTTCTAGAGTTAGATCTTCTTTAAACGCTTTTTTTACAGTATCAGCATTAAGTGTAAGATTGTATTTTTTAGTTCGTCCATGCATGCCTTGATGAATAATTTTTCCTGTGATAAGTCCGGTCATTTCTATCTCGCTTAGCATTTGTGTAATTCTACGTTGAGTAAGTTCTTTTTGTCTAGTAATTTTACAGAGGTTTTTGTATGAATGATATATTTCACCTGTTGTATTTCCACTTGCCTTCATTACTCCCAATATTAGCAATTTTTCATGTAATGGGTATGAATTTAATGCCGTAGTTTCCTTGTCTTCTTCCATCTTAAGGGAGGCCCGTCGTATATGATCCTCCTTTACGGTATCAGATTGTTCACGTTCGGCAATCTCACCTGCTACTCTTAGTAGGTCTATAGCTCTTCTTGCATCGCCATGTTCCTGTCCAGACATGGCTGAACAGAGGTTTATGGCTGCCTGTTCTACAGAATTAGGGATAAAACCAGCCTTGATGCGTTCTTCCAGAATTTCTTTAATTTGGTCTACCGTATAATTGGTAAAAACAACTTCTTCTTCACTTAGGCTGCTCAAGACCCTAGGATCTAGTCTTTCTTTGAATGTAAGATCATTTGAGATTCCTATTAGGGTTAATGTGCCTTTTTTTAATCTCTCATTGGCCCTTGTTAATGAATAGAATACATCTTTACCTGATTTAGACACAAGTTCTACAAGATAATCTATCTCATCTACTACAAACACTGTGTTTAGACCATCTTTCTCAATTGCTGAAATAATACGATTGAATACTTCACTGATTGAAAGTCCAGTAGAAGGTAATTCTTTTTGTGATGTAAGTCCTAACTGTCTTCCTAATTTTACTAGTAATCCATAGAGCGTGCTCTCTTCTTTTGCATTTGCATAAAGTAGATGAATAGGAAAATAATTGTCTTTTACTCGTTCTTGTATTTTGCCTAGGACTTTTTTAACTACTAGAGTTTTACCGGTTCCTGGTTTTCCATATACAAGTAAGTTGGATGGACGTGATTTTTTTAACAGAGGTAATAATGATTGAGTAACTTTTTTTTGTTCTTCTTCTCTATGTAATATAATATCAGGGATAAAGGAGTAATGTAGAACTTCACGATTTTTGAATAGGGATTTGCCACTCTCTGCATCATCTAATAATTTATCAATCGGATCTTTTGTCAATGACCCACACACCACTGTTTCTTCTCTGTCCACATATGGATTCTACCATAATAATCAAATTAGAATTGAATAACTAAACCAAATTTAGTATATCATTAATTATTTTTATTTTTATTTTCATTAAAAAAATTTTTTAAATAAAGCTAGAGTGGAAGTATAGGTGTGTGGGTATTCCTAAGATGATGTTAACAACTAGTGAACATTCTGTTAATTTTTGACTAAAAAAGACCAAAATGACCCCTTTATTTCCAGTCCAGGCGTGAAGATGACTCTTAACAATGTTAA
>JARLFW010000165.1 GCA_031296345.1 Nitrosotalea sp.
TAGAATCTGACCCAAGAGGCATTGCTCAAAAAACTGAGAAGTATCTACAAACTCAGGGATTTGACAATAGTTACTGGGGTCCAGAGGTAGAATTTTTCGTATTTGATAAAATTACTTGGGATGTACTTACTCCATACAAAGGCCAATCGTATTCAATAGAATCCAAAGAGGCACCATGGAGTCAAGATGGAAAGGGATATCCAATGGCATTAAAGAAAGGATACTATCCAAGTACGCCAGCTGACACATTAACAGAATTTAGAAATGACTGTGTTGAGTGCTTGAATGAATCTTTTGGCATTTTATGTGACAATCATCATCATGAAGTAGCTACTGCTGGACAATGTGAGATCGATATTAGATATGATACTCTAACCAATTCTGCAGATGGTGCTCAGACTTACAAGTATGTTATTAGAAACATTGCTAAAAAGTATGACAAAGTTGCAACCATGATGCCAAAACCAATCTCAATGGATGCAGGTTCTGGAATGCATACAAATGTCAGCTTGTGGAAAGGTGACAAGAATATGTTCTTTGATAAAGATGACAAAGAAGAAGTCAGTCAGTTAGCAAGATACTATTGCGGAGGAATTATGAATCATGCAAGAGCATTATCTGCAATTGTTGCACCTACAACAAACTCTTATCACAGATTAGTTCCAGGTTATGAAGCACCAGTGTATATTGCATGGAGTGCAAGTAATAGATCTGCAATAATTAGAATTCCATCTCATTTCAGGGGAGAAAAGTATGCCAAGATTAAGAGAATTGAGTTCAGAGCTCCTGATCCCTCATCTAATCCATATCTAGTATTTGCAGCAGTTCAAGCAGCAGGATTAGATGGAATTAAAAAGAAAATGGATCCCGGAGATCCAGTCTATGAAGACATATTCAAGTTGACTAAGGCTCAACGAATTGCAAAAGGAATCAAAGATTTACCTGCAACTTTGGGAGAAGCACTTAATGAATTAGAGAGTGATAGAAAGTTCCTCTCACCAGTTTTCTCAAATGAAACACTTGATAAATTAATTGAGATAGAAAGAGCAGATGATCATGAGGTTTCAATAAGACCTCATCCACATGAATTCTATCTTTATTTTGATATCTAGATTTTTCCTATTGCACCGTATACAAGGAACAATGCAAGTGAAGTTATAGCCAAACCAATAATGAGATAGGCTTTCTTGTGCTTTTCAGCAGTAGCTGCTTTGTATATAGAAACAGTTCCTGCAAGACCTACAAAGAGAATTAGAGTTCCTGTAATTACAAGATCCCAACTGCTATGAGTGATTATAGGATAGAACATTCCGGAAAGCAATGCAAAGAATGCTACCAGATAGATGTATTTTGCACCGGCTAGAATTTTAGTTCCACCTAACTGCATAGAATTCCTATCTAGAATAGTCAAATAAACCTTTGAGAGAAATATGGATTTTTTTAATTACATATCCATTGGTGGCATACCACCCATTCCACCCATTCCGCCCATGCCTCCCATTCCGCCCATGCCTCCCATTCCTTCAGCTCCTGGCGGTGGTCCTCCTGCAGATTTTGCAGTGGCAATTACATCATCGATTCTTAATATCATACATGCAGCTTCAGTTGCGCATGTAATTATTTGGATCTTGACAGAGAGTGGTTCAAAGATATCAGTAGTATGCATACTTGCAACTTGACCTTTCATAACATCGATACCTGTCCATTTGTTTCCTTTGAGTTGTTTTGATCGTAATGATGCCAATGTATCAATTGGATCCATTCCAGCATTCTCAGCAAGTGTAATTGGAATTACTTCTAAAGAATCTGCAAATTTTTCTACTGCAAGTTGTTCTCTGCCTTCAAGTGTTTTTGCCCACTCACGTAATTTTGTTGCAGCATAGGTTTCTGGAGCTCCTCCACCTGCCACTATGAATGGTTTTTCCATTACATCTTTTACAACCATTAATGCGTCATGAACTGATCTTTCTACTTCATCAACTACTCGTTGAGAACCGCCCCTTAGGAGAAGAGTGACTGCTTTTGGATATTTGCAACCTTCAATGAAAGTCCATTTATCGTTTTCTACTTTTCTTTCTTCTACTATTTCAGCAGAACCAAGATCTTTTTCAAATAGATCATCAAGATTGCTTATCATTCTAGCTCCCGTTGCTTTTGCAAGTTTTGTCATATCACTTTCTTTTATTCTTCTTACTGTAAGTATTCCAGCTTTTGCAAGATAATGTTGTGCCATGTCATCAATTCCTTTCTGGCAGAATAGAACATTTGCGCCTGAAGCAATTACCTTGTCTACCATGTTTTTGATCATTCTTTGTTCTTCATCAAGAAATGATTTCATCTGTTGTGGATTTGTGATGTTTATCTTGGCATCAAACTCGGTTTTGTCTATCTCAAGTGCGTTATTGACTAGTGCAATCTTTGCATTGTCAATTCTCTTTGGCATGCCACTATGAACAATTTCCTTGTCAAGGATTATTCCTTTAGCAAGAGCAGAGTCCTTGATAGAACCACCAGCTTTCTTTTCTACCTTAATATCATCAATATCAATTAGATAACCATCACCCTTTTTCTCGGCTACTGCAACTACAGATTTTACAATCATATCGGCAAGATTTGCAGAATCTCTTCTGACAAGTTTTGTCTGCATTGATGTTCTTGCAATTCTTTCAAGTACATCTTTATCAGTTGCAGATACTTTATCTGCAATCTTTTCTAAGAGTTCTACTGCTTTTTGTGCAGCTTTTCTATAACCGTCAACGACAATTGTTGGATGTACATCTTGTAAAATTAAAGACTCGGCATTTTCTAATAATGCTCCTGCAAGAACTACAGCCGAAGTTGTTCCGTCACCTACTTCATTATCGGTTGCTTTTGAGATCTCAACAAGCATTTTTGCAGCTGGGTGTTGAACATCAATTTCTTTTAAAATAGTAGCACCATCATTTGTAATTGTAACGTCACCTAAGGAATCAACAAGCATTTTATCCATTCCTCGTGGACCAAGACTTGAAGAAACAATTTCAGCAATCAGTTTTGCTGCAGCAATATTGTTCTTCTGTGCGTCACGACCCTTGGTTTGTTGAGCACCGTCTTTTAAAATAATAACTGGCATACCACCAGCAGAAGATTGAATAGACATATTTGCAAGAGGTCGATTTTCCCTTATTATGTCTTATGTAGATCAAAAGCATTTACACTTGAAATAGATAATTTTCAACCAATTCTGAACGATGTTTTTAAATTAGGAAAACTGTTCGAACTAGATATGTCTCGTTCTTCACCGCGATCATCTTATGATGAAGTACTTTCTTTGCTTAAGACTCACAATCAATGGTTTGCAGATTCTATTCCTCTAATTGCAAGTGAGAATGTTACAAGTCCTGCAGTACGTGAGGCAACAGTTTCTGACTTTGCTAACAGATATGCAGAAGGTTGGCCAGGTGAGCGAGTCTATGCTGGTTGTACCTACATCGACAAGGTAGAATTCAAGTGCATGGAATTAGCAAAAAAACTATTCAAGGCAGAATTTGTAGATGTAAGACCAATTTCAGGTGTTGTTGCAAATCTAGCCATTTATTCGGCATTTTCAAATCCAGGAGATGTAATGCTTGCTCCCTCAATTCCATCAGGTGGTCACATATCCCATGGTAAGAAAGAACATTCAGGTACTGCAGGTCTTGTTCATGGATTAGACATTGAGTTCTATCCATTTGATGTGGAAGAGATGACAATTGATGTTGATAAGACAAAACAAAAAGTACAAGAACTTGAAAAGGCTGGAAAAATTCCTAAATTAGCAATGTTTGGTGGTTCAGTCTTTTTGTTTCCACACCCAGTAAAAGAACTTGCAGATTTTCTAAAAGGTTACAATATGTTTGTCAATTATGATGGTGCACATGTTGCAGGTCTCATTGCTGGTGGACAATTCCAAGATCCTCTAAGAGAAGGGGCAGATGCAATGACAATGAGTACACACAAGACTTTGTTTGGTCCACAGGGTGGAATGATTTGCTCATTTGAAAAATATGGTGAAAGTATCAAAAGGGCAACATTTCCAGGAATGACTAGTAATCATCACTTACATCACATGGCAGGAAAAGCAATTGCTTATGCAGAGATGTTAGAATTTGGTAAAAAATATGCAGTGCAGGTCATAAAGAACGCAAAAGCACTTGCAGAGTCTCTTCACTCATTTGGTTTTTCAGTACTTGGTGAAAAACGTGGATTTACAAAATCTCACCAGATAGTAGTAAATGTATTATCATTTGGTGATGGTGGAACAATTGAAGCAGATCTTGAAAAGGCAAACATCATCGTAAACAGGCAACTCATACCAGGAGATATCAAGGCCGGACGCAACTATTTCCATCCAGGTGGAATGAGACTTGGTGTTGCAGAACTGACACGTCTTGGAATGAAAGAATCAGAGATGGAAGAAGTAGCCGAATTTATCAAAAAGGTTGTAGTAGATAAAAAAGACAAGAAAAAGATAGCAACGCAGGTCAAGAAGTTTAGAAAAGACTTTCAGAAGGTTCGCTATTGCTTTGAAAGCAAGCATGGCGGCTATGATTACATAAAAATTCGTTAGGCAAAATCTGTAAGAATAGATTGATTGCTCTCTTCTTTACCAAAGACTAGTTCTAATTCATCTAAGAGTGAAAGTACTCTTCCTCTAAGATATGGTGAAATTGTGTATTTATCGAGCATTCTTTTTGCAAGCTTGAGATATTTTTGTACGGATGGCCTAGTCATGGTCTGAATTAGCTTATGTCCACATTCAAGGCATTTTGCAGCAAGTGGAATTCTTCTGTAGCTTGCACCACATGCAGTACATCGAAAAGATTGTCCAGAATAAGCTCGAAGGTTGCCCATAATATCAGGAAGTAGATGAGTAGTCATCACCATTGAAACTACCTCACTTGGATCAACTGCATTTATGATATCTGCAGTTCTAATCTGCATGTCAAGTTTCTCAAGTAATGAACCAAGTGTAGAGTAGGCACTTCTTGATTTTGATGTAGTCAAGGTAGATGTAGGTTGTGTAAAATCATGTCCAAGAAATTGTCTTTCTGTCTCTAATCTTGATTTTAGTATTTCAACATCTTTTATCTCACTTGCTTTATCTTTTCTAAGAGTAGCTTCAAAGAATGAAAGTGGATATGCTTTTACTACTTCAAAGTTATGAGCCTGTCTTTGCACTTCTTGAGGAATTACAATAGGCTGAACAAGTAATGGTGCATCCATTAATCCACCTATCCTATCAGATAAAAATAATCTTGAGAAATTCAGTAGACTGTCCATTAGTAACATAATAGAATCTGCGTCACCATCAGCATCACGTCTTTTTGCAGAATGCCATACTGCTGTTCCAAGACATACTTGGGTATTGGTATATCCAATAATTCTACCCACTATACCAACTGATGTGTGTGGCGCAAGACCAATGATGAGATGTCCTACTAGATCATCAGTACTCTTGACATTGTAAAATGGTAAACGCCCAAAAAGCTTTGAAAGTTCTCTATCTATGTATTGGCAGACAAAAACAAGACTATCTCCACATTCTTTTGGAATTACAACATCTTGTACTCTAAGTTCAACAAGTTGATCAGAGTTTTCAAGTGGATTTCCATTTGTATCATGGGTATATCCCAATTCTACTAGTTTTTGCGGAGTAGTTCCAATCCAAGAAGGTTTGAAGTGTGATAGAGGAGCGTTTGTTGTATCAAATCTAATTGTTCCATCTTTAAAGACATTAAGTCCAAGACTTTGCCTTATCAGACCCTTTTCAAGTGGTTCAGGTACTCTATCTTGATTTATGAGCTCTTTTACACCTTTGAATGGCTCTTGAGCCCTAAATCCAGTTCTCTCCTGGGCAGCATTCAAGAGATCTTTGAGAGGAAATGAACGATATGAGTGACCATATGCCCGCGATTTACATTTTGCACAATAATTAGTATCAAGTTCATCTCTACATTTTTTACATATGAAGATCGTGCTTGTTTTTGTTTTGCATTTGGGACATGCTATGCTAATAGTAGGAACATTACAATTTTTACAAAATCTATTGTAGATGTTGCAGTAAAAGTCTGGCTGCTTTGCTGCCTTTAGCAAATCACGTGATGCTCCACCCTTATTTCCAACTGGAAATAAAGTATGAACAGGAGGTTTCATCTTTCTTAATGCAGCTTTCTCAGGTCTTCCAACTCTTACTCCAATAGATGTTGAAAATTTATTTGGAATTCGTATTCCAGATGATTGGGTTATGATTTGAGGTACAGTAAGATCTCTTTCAAGTTGAATTGGCTTTCTAAATAACAAATAGAAGAATATCTTGGCTTCTATATTTTTTAGAAGAAGAGTCTCACCTGCTACTTCATGTGGAACACCAAGTTTTTCTAAAATGTCTTTTGCATCAATGGAATAAATGATAAGGTCTGATTCTGCACTTTGTGGTTTTAGAATTTTTTCAAATTCTTCAATTGTAATTTGATCCCAGTAATAGAGATATTGAGGATGAAGGCCAATGCCAAAATTTAATGATATTCTAAATGCTTCTTCCAGATCTGGTATCTTGTTTACATAGCTTAGAAGTTCAGTATCATTTGGTTCGTACTTTGTTACTTTGTCTAGTAGTTCTTGGGCCCAAAATTCTTCTACATATCCAGTTGGTACAAGCTCGGCATTATTTTCTAGAAAATCCCCATAGCTAATCAAAATGTCACCAAGATGTAAAATCTTTGCAATCTGCGGTTTGAGATGAATTCCATGAGCAGTGTCTTTAATTTTTACAACATTACCGTTAGTTAGTCTAACAATGGGTGTATCAATAGAATCTACAAAGGCTACAGTAGAGGCTTTTCCAGGAACATCAAGTTTAATCTGGGTTCCAACAGCTATGGCATGATCCAAGATCTCTGCAACTACGGGATGAATGCCAATTGAGGCAAACCCTGTATTACATGAGCGACCATATCTTAGCCTAAATCCTCCAAGTTTCTTAGGCATGGAAAGAACAGACCTTCCTGTAATCACTTCCCTCATTCTATAAGCTGCTGCATCTGCATCACCTGTCTGGATTGCTCCTTTCAAATCCTTGAGCCAATCCCAACCATCAAGTTTGTACAATTCTATTAGTTTGAGCAGTTTACGAGATCTGCCAATTAGACCGTCATTTAGTACACGAAGTGCTCCTCCCCTTACCCTATTGGTACCTATTCTTACCATGTTTCTATGGCTTACAATTTCTGCCAGGTCGGTATCTACACCATCAAGTTCAACTGGAAGATTTGAGATGACAGTAACTACATCTTGATCAGGAACATGAAATTGAAAACTTCCAACTTCTCTTTCGTATACTCTTAATTCCTCTACAAATCGTCCAGTCTCATCATCAAATGAGTTTGCTTGATATTTTCCAAGCCCAGCTATCTTTCTCACATGATCTGCAATTAGCATTGTAGCAGCTGCTTCAGTGCCTCCTGCTGATCTAATAGGGCCTGCAAATGATACGGAGAGGTATTCAGAACCGTCTGCATTTTTCTTTATCTTAACTTCACTTATTCCCTGAAGAGGAGCAATAGTTACTCCTTCGGTAACGATAGCTAGAGCAACACGTACGGCAAGGTCAAGTTTTGTTTGAAGATCTGTATCAGGTGCAGAATACTTGCCCTGTGCAATATCCTCTGCAAGTTTTAGAGCAGCTAATTCTTTTGGAGTATTTTGAATGAGAGCTCGTAGATTATCAGTTACATCAATGTCATGCATTTTGGATACACGGTCTGCAAGATCAAAAGCAATCTTTGGTTCTACCATACCAGAAGAATCTGCAAGTGTTGCCTTGGCAGAAGCGGCTTGTTCAAAAATGGTAAAAACCTCTTCAGATATTTTAGTATAATAGTTAAAATAGTCTTGAGGCATTGGGACTTCTTTTAGTCTCAATGCTAGGTTCTCTGACATGTTATTTCCTTACAGATTGGATGGCTTTTACGATATCGGAAATGGTCTTAAAACTTCCACCCTTCTCAATGAGAGTACCGATCACTATAGCGTCTGCACCTGCTTTAGCTATCTCTTCAGCAGTTTTTGGGCTACGAATACCCCCACCTACAATTAGAAATCCTTTGAAAAGCTTCCTTACAGCAGCAACCATCTCAGGTTTTATATTAGATTTGGCTCCAGAGCCTGCTTCAAGATATACAAATCGCATTCCCATGAATTGAGCAGAAAGTGCATACATGACTGCTAAACTTGGCTTGTCAAAGGGAATTGTTCTTACTGAACCAACATGCCAAACCGTAGTTCCTTCACCAATAATGATATAGGCTGTAGGAAGTGCTTCAAGACCAAATCTTAGAACATTTGGTGCCCCCAAGGCTTGTGCCTGTGAGATAAAGTATGGATTATCCGAGTTCAAAAGTGAGCTAAAAAGTATTGCATCTGCACCAGGAACTACACCTGTAACATTACCAGGAAAGAGAATCACAGGAATTTTTATTGCTTTTTTGATGCTAGCTACTGTCTCAGTCATGGTGAGTTGATCAGTAGCTGATGAACCTCCAACTAGAATAGCAGATGCACCATTTTTTTCGGCTTCCTTTGCTAGAGATGAGGCTGAGCGTCCTATAGAATTTTCAGAGTCAATTAATACAAAGAGTAGTGTTCCTTTTTTCTTTCTAGTAGTATGAAGATAGTCTTCTGTCTTTTGCATATGCAATGGTGGAATATCTATTGATTAAAAGTTTAATTGAATAAAGTTATACAGATTTGTATAGCTATGAGCAAACCTCTTGATGATAATTTTAGTAATATTATCAGGCAAATTATAAAAAAATCACTATTTACTGAGAGACAAATTGAAATTATTTTAAAACGTAAGAACCTTACAGACTCCCAGTTTACTATCAGCAAAGGGGCATTTTATCGACAAGTAAATCAATCTAGGGACAAGTTAACTGCATTATGCTATTCATGGATCCTTCTTAGAGGCCTAGGCGTGCTTAGTTCTGATGATATGGATGTGATAAATCGTCTCTCTGAGCAGATTTCTGTGATAAAAAGTAGTGATGTTTTTCCTGAACGTGAGGAAGAAGTCATGTTTGTGATACAAGAGCTACTAAATCGAACTTGTAAGCTGTAATTTAGGTTCAAAAAAGGTATAATTCGTAAAGTGGTTGTGATAAGTTGTAATGAAATATGTTCGATATTGATGTGTAAGGTGTAAAATAATTTTACTCAAATATGATAAATCACATCATTTGACGTTACATCGTGATGTTAGTAGATATCCCAGATGTAGGAGTGATTTTAGGCGTGTTTGCTTCTTTTATTGGCGGTCTAGTAGCAGTTACAATCTACAACAAGGTAAAGCCACGATTAGTATCAGAGTCAGAAAATGCAAAAATTCTAACAGAACGTCTACAATATTATGAAAATTTACTAATAGATATGAAAATTCGTTTAGATTCATTAGAAATGACGCCTGAACCACAGGAAATTCCTCAGGCACAAATTCCAAAGCAAAAAGTTCAGCAAGAGACTCCAGTAATTGTCAAAGAAGAGAAACCAAAGGAAAGAATACAGAATATGCCATTTGGTAATGCGACTGATCATGTTCTACGATTAATCACAGAAAAACCCATGACATCACGTGACATCCAGGTCACAATAGGAAGGACTAGAGAACACACATCACGTATGTTAAAGAAGTTATTTGAGGATGGTTTAGTAGAAAGGGACATGTCAACAAAGCCATTTACTTATAAAATAACTGAGAAAGGTCTTACAAGAATAGGGGTCGTAAAGATGGTCTCTGCTCAGTAATTTTTAGGATACCAATAGTTTTCAGATTAGGAAATTAAATATTTATCAAATTATTTTTTAGTTAATCTTATCATTAGAACCTCTATTTTTGTCAAAGTTATAGAAAATCATCATAATTTAATAATTCTAGTTTATAGTAAATTCTTAAATTATTGTTCTTATATTATAATAACATGCATAATGAACAACTAATCAAAATCACCACTGCAGGAACGATTTCTATCCCTAAAGACTTTAGAAAATTCCTTGAACTCCAGAAGGGAGATTATGTTAAGATAACAATCGATGGTGATCATCTAGTGGTCAAAAAAGTAGTAATCTCCTAAGTCATACTCTTTTCTTTTTGGATTATCTTTAGTATCTGATAGGCCCATTCTTTTCCTTGTTTCTCTCTTACTACCCTACCCTTTACGGCAAATCTAGAGAGATAGGTAGAGATCACGCTTAACTTAATTGGTTCCTCATATTCATCTTCATATTTTTCTAAGATCATAGATGATGTGAACTTGCCTATTGGAAAATTCTTGTTTATAACATGCCATATTTTGGCTCCTATGGAGTCTAGTTGAGCTGACGTTTCTGGCTCTTCTATATTTATTAAATTCATCAACTCAAATATCTTTAGCATCTTTTCACGGGTAACATTTCCTTCCAAGCTAAAGTTATACTTGGCACCGTCCGAGTCTTCCAAATCTATTCTAATTCTTTTTCGAGCCATTGGGATCGATCTGGTTAACTGTTAACACTTGAACGGATCATAGAAGAATTGTTAACACCTAGGTTTGTTAACATTCACTGCCTAGGCTACGCCTGTATGTTTTTGGCATCTTCACAGACTCTTGGGAGTTTATATTTAAATAACCCTAAATTTCATGCCTAGAGTGGAAATAATGGGGTTGCCTTTTGGATGTTAACAATGTTAAGAGTCATCTTCACGCCTGGACTGGAAATAATGGGGTCATTTTGGTCTTTTTTAGTCAAAAATTAACAGAA
>JARLFW010000166.1 GCA_031296345.1 Nitrosotalea sp.
AGAATTATGATCGCTTAAAAAATCAAGGTTTATGTGTGATATGAAAAAACTGAAGCTTGAGGAATTTAGAAAAATGGATAACTCAGATATTCATATGGTCTACGTTCTTCTTGACGGCATAGGAGACTTGCCTCATCCAGATTTGAAGGGTTCAACTCCGTTAAGTCATGCAAAAACTCCCAATCTTGACAGACTTGCAAGAAATGGAGCCATAGGAGAAGTAATTTCAGTAGGCAAAGGAATAGCACCTCAATCAGATATTGCAGTTTTCAATATGCTTGGGTATAGATTTGAAAATACACAATATGTTGGAAGGGGTGTAATTGAGGCAATTGGGGTTGGAATTGATTTTAAAAATGGCGACCTTGCACTACGTGGAAATTTTGCTACTGTAAATGACGAGAAGATAATCACAGATCGTAGAGCTGGAAGAAACATAGAAAAAGAAGATGCCCTTGCGATTGCTCGAGAGATAGAAGAAAAGCTAAAGTTTTCAAATCCTAAAGCTTCAGTTGTTGTAGCCCCAACAATTGGACATAGATTAATTGTAAGAATAAGATGCGAGGGAGTATTTCTTACACCAGATATTAGCAATACTGATCCAGCTTACGCAAGAATAGATGGTATGGGAGTTGCCAAGGCAGTTGGAGATTACATGGAGGTAGAAAAATCATTGCCCTTAAACGAGTCTGATGGTGCCAAGCTTTCAGCATTACTTGTAAATGAATTTACAGACAAATCACTTCAAATTATGAAAGACAGTATAGTAAACAAAAATAGAAAAGAACAAGGCAAGAAGATGGTAAATTCAATCCTATTACGCGATGCTGGAAACAAGTTTCCAGATGTCATTCCGATAAATGAGTTACACGAGATGCAGTTTTCATGCATAGTAGACATGCCAGTAGAGATAGGCATTGCAAATGTTTTGAAGATGAAATCATTTAGTGCTGGGGGCCTTACAGATTACGAAGAAAAGGCACGTGTTGCAGCCAAAGCAATGCAGACACAAAATGCAATCTATGTCCACATCAAAGGACCAGATGAATTTGGTCACGATGGAGATGCGGTTGGCAAGATGCAAAACATAGAAGAGATAGACAAAAGATTCTTTGGAACTTTACTTGATAACATTGACACGTCAAAAGTTGCAGTTGTCATATCAGGTGATCACTCTACACCATGCATAAACAAAAGTCATAGCGACGATCCGGTCCCCATTTTGATATCAGGAGATTTTGTCAAAAAAGATGGAACAATAAGATTCACTGAAGAGCAAGCAAAGAAAGGCAGAATTGGACTCATCATGGGAGCCGATGTCATCAATACTGCAATAAAGAACATTAAATCATAAATGGTGCTATCTTTCCAGAAGAGATCATTTCCTCAGTAGTTTTTCTAAACTTGTCCATATCCACATTGTAATACATCCCAGAAGAACTAGAGAGTTTTTCCATCGCCCTCTTCATTATTGAAAGGCAAATATCATTCTCATTTTTTTGATAATGAACAAGTGCTGCTGCAACAAGAATAATTCCTTGAACAAGATCTTTTTCACCTTCATGTGTTTTTTTCCAAACACCTTCAAGTACTTCGTGGCATTCCCAATATTTTTCGTCGTTAAAGTACTGCTTTGCTCTTTTTAATGCCTCTTCTTTTTCAATTTTTTCTTCTACGACAGGTCTTGCATCATTAAGAGATCCGATTGACTTGAACTTTTTTACAACTTCATCTAGTTCTTCTTTTTTAACAGACACATCAAATTCTAAATATTTGGTTGAGACTCTCATATCGCGTACAATTACATCCATCTCCGAAGTTAATTGATCAGCTTTTGCAAGTAGTGTTTTTGCATCAGTTGGAACATAACCTGAGTTTTTCAGGTGAACCATAAATCTGTCCACAGGCTTGAGATGTCATGATTTCATAAATTTGTTGTCCAGTAACCGTTAAGATTTATATGAACTATTAAAAGGACTTGGATTACATGTCCATGATCGAAGTTACACGAGATGTAAAGAATCCCTTACTGTCAAGAAGAGAGATTACTTGTAATTTCAAAGGGCTTGCTGGTAGACTCAAGAAGCTAGAAGCAGTTGACATGATCTCAAAAAAATTCAATTTGGAAGGAAAAATTGTAATACCAATACTTTTGAAAAATGAAACTGGAAGACCAGTTGTATCAGGAAGTTTCTACATATATGAAGATGAAAAACTTGCCAAGGAACATCTCAAGGCTGCAGTTTTTGCAAGAATTGAAAAAGCAAAAGGCACAGTTGCAAAACCAGAAAGCACTGAATCTCCAACCGAGCAAGCAGAAGCACCAAAGGAAGAGAGTAAGTAATGGCCGGTAAAAAGGGCTCTAGTCCATTAGTATACAAGTATTACAAGGTGACTGGAGATAAAGTAGAGAGAACAAAGAAAGAATGTTCAAGATGCGGTAAGGGAGTATTCATGTCTAACCATAAAAATAGACGCAGTTGCGGCAAGTGTGGATTTACCGAATTCGTTTAATAATTAGTATAGTTTCTTTTTTCTAAGACGAGAGACCTTTTGTTCTATTTGATCTAATTTCTGCAAAAGATTTGGCTCAATTGTAGTATTTGCAATCACAGTTGCTGGGATCTTGGCTATGTTGGTATCCATTGTAATGTTTATGATGGGAAGTTTCCTTTCTATCCAGAGTTTTAGAACTTTATCCTCAAGTTTATAGTCTCTAAATCCCTCTGGAAATTTTTTAGTTATATGAGATAGTAGCGTTTTATCATCAAATACAGCCCTTGGTTCAAAAAGTCTGGTAGAATCAGAGTAACTACTCTCAAAAAGATTTCCACTTAGCTCATCAGATATAATATCCATCTTTGATATTCTTCTAATCAATTCTAAATAGTGTAGAAATTCATGTGCCAAGATAGCATGGATTGTACCCTTGAGGCCATATGCTACAAGAGGGGCAGTTATCTGTATTATGACATTTAGTTTATCATTAGAGACAACTGGAATTGTCCTTGCAAACAATATCCCATAATCAAAAGAGCCAGAAGATGGGTGAGATACTACCACGGATGGTTCCACATATGCAAGTGGAAAATTAATTCCTGATGCCTTTTCTATCCTCTGTATTCCAGATAGGGTTACCTCAAATCTCTTTATTATCAAAGAGTGAATTTTTTCAGGAATTAGCCCATTTTTGTAAGCTTCGTGTACTCTGAGTAAAGGATCCAATCGAACAAGATTGAATTAGACTATAATAAAAGCTTGACATAAAAAGACAAATTTCATGCAGTTCAGACAAGTTAGGAGATTTATCCTTGTTTTAGTGAATATATGAAACTCAATTACAGAGTAATATTTTATGAAAATCAAATGTTGTACATTTGCATGAATTTTCAAGTAGCATGCTTATGTTTGGTTCAACATTATTTCCAGTCACAAATCTCTTGAGCGGAATTCCACCATCCAATTCTACAAGAATTGTAAATGATTTAGGATTAATTTTCTTGATCTTTATGTCATAGATTCTTTTTTGGTTCTTCCAAGACGTAATTTCACTAATTGAAATAGGCATGTTTTTTAGACCTTCTAATACATTCAATGCCTCAGGAACTAGATCTTTTTCTGTCGCAATGTAACAAAACATCTGTCTTGAATTTAATTTGGTCAGAAGGCAACTTTGAAACTGCCCTTAGATGTAAAATAGAGATACCATCAAGTGTAATATTTTTGGACAAAGTAATTTTTCTTTTATGAGGATTTATCAGTTTAACAAAGAAAGGTCTTCCATTTCCAAGAACAAGACTAGATTCATCCTCACTTCCAATCCAAGTTATTTTGGCTTGTTGTGCACCAAATTTTTCAAACATAAATTTGGCAATTTTACCTTCTACACTATTAAATTCAGTTATCCCATGAAAGTCACAAATAAAACATCCTTTTCCATCACACCTATTGCAAGAAACTTGTTTTTGTGGAATTCCCCTTATCTCTTTGGTATATCTTCCTTGTAGTATCAATGCCTTGGGTTTTATTTCACATTCTTCTTTCTTGAAATCTATTGTAAAAACAATATCAGGATTTTGATAATCAACTTTAGTTCTAGTTTTTTTCCCAAATTGTTTTCCTATTTCTCTTGTAATATCACTTTTTATTCCAGCAATTCCACGAAGTTTGAACTTGGAACGCACAATATCATCTCTATCTAAAATCGAAGGTTTTAGAATAGCACCTATAAGAAATGTTGAAAATTCATATTCTTTTGAAATGTCAAGCATCTTCTTTAAGAAAACATCAAGTTCGGGCATTAGATTTTTGCATAAATAACATGATTTGGGATTATTTTGTTTTATAATTTTCCTAATTTTTTTACCGAGATTTTTGTGAGAAACTAACCCTAGTCTACTTGCAAACATTCGTCCAAGACAATAATCACAAAGATGATACTCTCGTAAGATTTGCTTGGTTTCCTCAATTACTACATCCATCTTGGTTTTTTTCAACAACATAGAAAGTAAATGAGGTGTGTTTTAATCCTAATTAAATAGCCAAAAACGTTTACTGATTCTAGTAATGACTGAATTTCTACTCCAGATGAACAAGCTGATAAAAGTTTAGAGTTTTAGGAATACTCTAGTCTTTGCAGAAACTGTTACTACACTAACAATTGCAATTACAAGAACTAATGATGCAATTGGGCCAAATTCTGGAACCGTCTGGTTACTTTCTGCAACTCCACTAGTTGTGTTTTGCATGTTAGATGTGTTTGTCATGCCAGTTGTGTTTTGCATGCTAGTATTTAGCATGCCAGTTGTGTTTTGCATGTTAGATGTGTTTTGAATGCCTGGCGGATATTTCATGCCAGTTGTGTTTTGTTGTTGACTAGATTGTATTTGTGCTTGAGCAAGTTCTTGTTGCATCTTAATATATTCCCCTGGAGCACATACATGATCTCCACATATCTGTTGGTTACAAGGATTAGCTGCAGTACATGGATTTCTTGGGTTAGACTGTTGAGCCGAAGCCATCATCATTCCAGACACTAGAAAACTTGTAGCAAAAATCAATACGGATAGCAATATGATTCGTTTCGTAGAATTTACGTGAGTAATTATCTAGATAAACTTTTACCACGGAAATAGTCTTCTACAAGATTCTTTTTCTGAGACACTGATGGCCTTTGTAGGGCATGTCTGTGCCGCATCAAGTATTTTTTCAGAATTTGCACCCTGTTCATTAATTACTTTAGATTTCGGATTTACTTTGACATTCTTCTCCACTCTAAAAACAGAAGGTGCAATTGTCTCACAGCTACAACATGCTATACATCTTCCAGGATCAACATTTACAGATACGGAAACTTCTTGTTCTACATGTATGGGTTCAGTTTCAGATTTTGTATCAGATCTTACTTTTTCATAATAATTCCAAAAAGTCTTTTCATAATGCGCCCAAAAATTTTGATATTCATCTTCGGCGTATCTTGTATGTCTAGTCCAGTCCTCTTCTGGAGTTCTATCTGATTTTCTTGCACCCCAAGAATAAGTTGAGTTAAAATCAGATTTTTTATTAGAGTCTTTATCATAGAATTTTTCAGAAGATTTTGTACCTATCTTATTTTTGTATTCAGTGCGAAGTGTTTGATATGCTTCAACTATAATCTTGAATTTTGTGCTTTCTTGATCGAGTATATTTTTGTCTGGATGAAATTGTAAAGCTAGTTTTCTATATGCGGATTTTACCTCCTTAATGGAAGCCCCTTCTTGGATACCCAGTGCTTGATAACACTGATAGCTGTTCAACAAGATGTTTAGATTATACCATATTTGATATTTAGATACAGCTTAATCTGAAAAGGTTTTAACCTAATCCCATTTTTCTTAGCATACCCTGCATCTGCCTTCCTTTGGAAGCCTTCATCATGGTCTTTGAATTTTTGTATGCCTTTAGGAGTTCTTTTACTTCATGCTCTGGCCATCCAGAACCTCGCGCAATTCTTTTGACTCTAGAAGCATTTATCAAATCAGGATCTGATTTTTCTCCCTTTGTCATGGATTGTATGATAAAACGCCACTTTTCCATTCGTTGTTCTTGTTGTTCTACCTGGTCTTCTTTTACCATACCAGAAAAACCAGGCATATTTTCTAGAATGTTGCGCAATCCCCCCGCCTTTGTTGCCTCTTCAATTTGAAAATAGAAATCTTCCATATTCATTTTTCCATGTGAGATTCTCTTTAGTCTGTCCTCATTACCTTCAGTCTCAAGTCTTTTTGCCATGTCAAGCAATGCTTGGATATCACCCATTCCAAGCATCCTTCCAACAAATCTTGTTGGCGAGAATTTTTCAAGATCATCTATTCGTTCGCCTGTTCCGATGTACATTATTTGTGCACCAGTTGCAGCGGCTGCAGCAAGTGCACCCCCACCCTTTGCACTACTATCTAATTTTGTAACTATAATACCTCCAACTGGAACTGTTTTATGAAATGCCTCAGCTTGATTGTAGCATTGCTGTCCAATAGTTCCATCAATTATCAATAGTGCAAGATCAGGATTTGCAATTTTACCAATTCTTGTCATTTCGTCAAGAAGATCTTTTTCTTCTTTGTGTCTTCCAGCAGTATCTATTAGAATGACATCAAAATTTTGTCCCTCAAAGTGCTTTAGACCGTTTTTTACAAGTTCAGGAGAATCTTTGTTTCCTTCGTCGCCATATACTTCCACGTTTGCCTTTTCACACATTGTCTTAAGTTGTGTTAGCGCACCAGGTCTGTATGTATCTGCACCAATAACTGCAACTCTGTAACCTTGTCTTGTCAAGAGCTTGGCAAGTTTTGAAGTTACTGTAGTTTTTCCACTTCCCTGAATTCCAAGCATCAAGACCTTGTTTACTTTACCAGGTTGGAATACGAATTGTTCTTCCGTGCCTAATAATTTAGCAAGTTCTTCATATAGAATTTTTACAATGTGATCTTTTCTAGAAAGTCCAGGAGGAGGAGTCTCTTTGATAGATCTCTCTTCCAAGTTTTTAGTAATTTGAAAAACGAGTTTTACATTTACATCGGATTGCAATAGTGCTCTTTGGATATCTTTTGAAAGTTCCTTGATGAGAGCCTCATCAACTGCCGAAGAGTTTACTATTTTCTTTAATGCCGCCCTAAGACCTGTTTTTAGACCGTCTAACATTACTGTACTAAGACGGCCTCGGTTATTTCAAATCTTCCTCTATAACCATCCCAGATCTTGTTTGCTTTTACTATTCTAATTGGAGAGTAAAACAAAGGACAGTCTACTACAAATGTTTCAGCCTCGCCCCCTTCGAATGTCAAATTAAAACCATATTTTTCAGACAATAAGATTAGTTGTTCTACATCATCCCTAGTTATTTCACGACCCATCCATGATTCATCAAGTCCTGCTGAAGTTACACTCGTTATGATGAATTTGAATTTAGAATCTAGCAATTCTTTCAAATAATTTTTTTGATCAATATGCCACAGAGGTGATAACACTTTAAGATTTAGATTATTTCCAATTGTTTCAAATCGAGTTCTTTGGTAATCACTAAACAATCCTCCATGTACAATTCCTTCTATTCCAAAATCCTTCTTTGCTTTTTCCAATAGATTTTGTAATTGTTCAAGCTCGATTTGAGGATCAGTTGTATCCACCCTACTTTGAATTTGAGGTATTTTCATTGCGGTGGCCTGTAACGATGTGGCTGAAATGTTTGGATAGTGTAGTAGATAGCTTTCTTCAGATTGCGGAAATATGGAAACAAGGCATTCTATGCTATGGCCATCTTGTTTGGCTTTGTATATTGCATATGTACTATCCTTTCCACCAGAAAAAAGAGATGCCAACTTCAATTTACTGTCATACCTTTCAAGTCAATTAATTTTTTTCCAGCACAGTTATTCGCTTCAAGCAATCAGTACACAATGAGAGATGTCCCTTTAGTCTAGTCTCTACATTAGACGCTAGGCAAACATGACAGAGACCCTTCATAGTGTATCCATCCAAGTTGTACTGTATAACTAGTTCTAAAATTTGAAAAGCCTGGATGCTTCAATACTCATAATCTTCATCATACCATCAGTTGGCTTTTCTAGTCATCATCAGCATCCGAATTTTAATTCTTAATTCTAACTATAATAGTTCTGTCCATGACTTTCCAGTATTCAACGTCTGAACCTTGTGCAACTTTGTCTTTAATTTCATCTTCAATGAGTTGTGCGTCAAACACTTCAAAGGTTTCAGAATCCATTATCTGAGTACTTGAAGGTGTTTTCGATATTATAGAACCCACTCTTTTATCGATGAGAGGAACTTGAACTTGAGCACTAACTGGTGAGACGTGTGAGTATTTTTTCTTGTCAAAAATTCCTACTCCCACTATTCTTGCCTTTGCTGCACCGTGTTTACCAGGTTTACTTGTATCATATTCAACAATTCTACATGGCTCTTCATTTGGCCCACCTACTGGAAGTAATATGTAAGAGCCAATTTTTAGCGCACCAAGCTCAGATGGCTTACTCATTACCAAAACAGAATTTGGAAGAGTATATAACTTTTCTATTATGGTTTGAAACTATAATTGATCTCTTGAAAAGAGATTTCTCAAAAAATCTATTTTATTTTCTCAATTACTGACAGGTTAAGAAGAGTGGTCATTCCAATTCCTTTTCTTTGCACCTCTTTTTTTGTCTTCTCACAGTATTTGTTATCAGCTTGATGTTTATTGTCACTTGAAACCTCAAGAACTATCAAATTTTTCTCGTAGGGAAAAGTAAATTTTTGGGTTTGAGTAGTGGATAGTTTAAGATCTCCCATCTCCGCCCTCCTCACTCTGGTACGTTTAGCGACAATATAACCAAGTTCTGATAGATCAGATTCAGTATCACCATGTTCTAGATAATAGAAAGATAATAAATTCAAATTATTATCATCTAGTCTCTCAAAGAATTCATCATTTTTTGTAAAAACAAATGTAGGAGTTTCTTGATCACATTTTTCTACTTCTGTCATAATTTGGGAACGATCTTTGAATCTTGCAAGAAGATACGTATTAGATCGTGATGGAAAATATGCACGACCATCTTCGGAAAAAGTTGCCGTCACGAAATACATATTATCAATAAAATCTGATTTTTCAAAAGTATTCTTCATTGTAGTGAATGCATTGTTTTGTAAATATGGCACACA
>JARLFW010000167.1 GCA_031296345.1 Nitrosotalea sp.
ACATAATTGCAGGACTTGGCGGGGCTCTAGCTCATGGAATCATTGCAACATTCATACTTGGAAATGGATACTCTGTGCTAATTGGGGCATCAGGTGCCATTTCAGGAATTCTGGGAATTTCTGCAGCGTTAGGAGATATCAGAGGATACTATTGGCTTGCAATACAAGTGCTCTATGTATTCATAGGCTCGGTGACATCAATTTCAATTGCATTTGCAGCCCACGTTGGAGGATTTATCACAGGACTTGTTCTGACCAAACTTTTGATTGAACTTGAGCGCCGCAAGAGAAATCCATACAGAGGATTGACCTGATTTATTTTTCTAGTTTTGGTAGAATAAAATTAAAAGATATAAAATTTAGAAAAAATACTTTCGTCTGATTTTATTTTCAGAAAAGTAGAATCGTTTTTATTCTAATAATTGGAGCTATTAGCTATGGGTCTAGTTCGGGATATCATGATTCGCTCTGTAATAACTATCGAACATGACAAGACTGCAAAAGACGTTGCGTTGATCTTTGCAGAAAAAGGAATAAGCTCACTTGTTGTAGTTCAAGACGGCAAGCCAATTGGACTAGTAACTGAAAGAGATCTTGCCCGTAAAGTCTCAACAACAGATAGAAAAAGTATCGAAGTTCCACTATCAGAGATAATGTCAGCTAATTTTAGATGGGTAGAGCCAATGACTCCAATCGAGGACGCCGTTCAAAAAATGCTAAACAAGAATGTCCGTAGATTATTAGTTTTAGAAAATGACAAGCTAGTTGGAATCATAACAGAGACAGACCTTGCAAAATACTTGCGTAGTAAGCTACTCATAGACGGGGCATTAGATGATGTCACAGCTCTTAGCAGAAAAGTAGTAAAAACCGGCTAAGATTTTAGAGTCTCAACTGAGACCTTGCTCACAAGGGGATTGTATATTCTAAATTCATTACATGTATCAAGTACAGTTTTTTCTGCAGACTCCTTATTTTTTGCATCAATTACAAATCTGAGCATCTTGGCAGAACGAATCTTCTTAATAGTTGTTTTTTTGTCCTTTAGGATCAAGTCGTTGAATATCGTATCACCCTCAGGGTCTACAATTTCAGGCTTGTTTTCAATTATCACATTGACTTTAAAGGAAGGCATAAAATGCGTTCAGCTGTAATCAATTTAAGCTTTGAGAAGTTTGAGAAAATGACGCCAACTTTTGATCCAATCCAGTACAAGATTAGTACCAAAGCAAATTGGAATACAGTAGCTTCTGATTATCATTACAATTGGGCAGACCAAAAAATAGGACCGTTCAAGTCCACTACAGAACTTGTCAAGATGGCAGACATCAAGTCTGATGACAAGGTATTAGATGTTGCATGCGGAACAGGTGTTGTTTCAAAAGAGATTTCACAATTTCTTGGTCCAAAGGGGCTGTTGGTTGGAATTGACTTGTCAAGAACCGCATTGAATATTGCAAGAAAATCAATCGCTTTTCAAAATTGTACATTTATAGAAATGGATGCAGAAAATATTGGATTTAATTTCAAGTTTGATAAAGTTACATGTCAGTATGGGCTGATGTTTTTCCCAGACTCGCAAAAAGTTTTGAAGTCAATTAGGAAAATTCTAAACCCCAAAGGCAGACTTGTTATGGCAGTGCACGGGCTAGCAGAAGATGTGCCATACTTTAGTACAATAATGAAACCCATTCTAGAGCACATTCCAGACATTAGACCAATTGGTACACCTACTGTTCACAGGTTTGGCAACCCCAAAGAGTTAGAGTCGGAGTTGGCAAAGGCAGGCTTTGTAGATGTCACAGTTGCATTACATGGCTTTGTCTACAAGCCAGGAACCTTTGAGGAATATTGGGAGGACTATATGCATTCAACTGCAAATTCAATTCGAACCAAGATAGAAAGTCATGGAAAAGAGGTCATGGAAAAGATAAAAAAAGATGCAAGGAAAAACGTATCAAAATATGAGGAAAAAGGTAAGATAGTATTTCCTTGGACTGTCTTAATTGCATCAGGATTTAATCACTAGAATAAGATTATTTGATTTTTGTAGCATATGATACAAAGTCAGAGTCATACCAGATCGTCTGAGCCTCTCTTGCTTTTTCTGTAAATATGTTGAACGCTATATGAACAAGGTTTTTTCCTTTCAATGCACCATGCCAGTGAAGAACATTTTTTGGGATAAATACCATATCTCCTTCTTAAAGATTTGTTTGTGATAATTTTTGCATTTTTACAGTCTCTTTTTTTATACTAGTCTTTTTGTAAATTACAAGCATCCCTTTACCTTTCGTCACCACAAGAATCTGTCCTCCTTGATGATAATGCACTTTAGTTCTTGCGCCGTTGTTAAAATTTGCAAGATAGACTTTTTCGCCCTTGATTTGGAGCTTGTCGGACATATCGTTTAACCATGCATCTCCTACAAAGTATCTTTTCTTACTTTTAACAAGAGCAGTATCGGACTTTAATTTGGATATATTCAGTTTTGCCATTTTTCTCTAATTACAGACCATTGAATTCATAAGATTGTGGAAGAGTAGGAGGTACACTTCCAGATACTATAACAATCTCATCATGAGCATTTAGAGGAATTTTATCATAACTATCTTTGTACTCAAATCCATTTACAAAGACCTTGAAATTCTTGTCTCCATTTATTATCTCTTCAAATGTAGGAGATATGCTAGGAGTATTGTCCCAGATCTGAATGAATTGACCCAGAGTAAATGTAGTTTCTTGGGGAGCTTCAATGTGTATAACACCTGATGTGTTATGAGTATGAAGCCAATAGAGACATTCGTTTGGTTTTATCCCTATCCCTGCTGGAACTGTAACAGATTTTCCATCTACTATAACATCAAGATGGGCGTGGATGTGAAAATCAATACTCTCTGTAGGATCACACCGAACACCTTGGATCACTGTTGCAGGAGATTGCTGGTTTTCAGAAAGATATACAGCTACAACGATTATCATAGCAATTACAGCTGCAATTGCAGTTACCTTATTTCTAGAAGAATTGGACGTAGTTTTTTTGACCTTTGCCAGGTTCTTGTGAGAATCTGACTTGTGCTGGTTTAATTTAGAAGAATTTTCAAACGCCTTGCCACAGATATCACACTTTTTTTCTGCGTCGACCAACAAGATACTTTTCAGATTTGGATATAAATTTCGTGTGGTCCTGATTTAGGAAAACCTGTTTTGATCGTTTCCAAGTGTGACAACATTTTAAACCACCTTCTAAAACCCATAACCACATGCCAACGTAGCTCAGCCTGGCTAGAGCATCTGACTTGTAATCAGAAGGTCGAGGGTCCAAATCCCTTCGTTGGCTTTATTTTGATCCATATTTTAGAGATAAAGCCACTCTGTCTAACATGAATCTCAGAAATTCGTATAATGGTTTTTTTAGCCAGTGTTTTTTGTTCCATTCCAAAACCAGATCATGGTAGAATTTCCATTCGTCTTCATCTTTTTTGAGATGAGTCATCATCATTTTTTCAAATTCAGTTGTATCCCAGTCAACTGGGCATAGTTTATGGTCCATTTGGACTAATTTTTCATCTTTAACTTGAAATGGATATGATTTACAAACGCCTGGTTTGAAATCATTTACAGTACAGCGAAAGAATTCTCCAGATTCCACAAGAAATGTACATGCGTTATTTTTTTGTTTTAGTGCAAGATCAACTAGTCCTTCTTTTACCTTAATGCCAAGATCAAAGTCTTTTGCGCCATAAATCTCAAGAAATGACTCTGGCTCTACCCCCAGTCCCTTTACAAGCCTGTAAACATCATGTGCATTGACAAATATCGTATATTCTTTGCAGCAATTAGTATGGCACGATATACAAGGATAGTCTGCAACTTTTCCAGAATCACTAGTCAGGTTTTACTTTGTTTTTCGGTGTGCTTTATGCGTATGTCTTTTTCATTTATAATTCAGATACAAGTCATTATAATAAAAATAAAATGTTCATTTTTTGGAAAAATTGACAAAAGTTAAGTAACGTAAACAGACTAAAAAAACAGTGGAAAAAGGATTTGTTTTAATCAATTGCGAACTTGGAGCAGAAGATTACATAATTGAAGAGCTCAAACTAATCCCACAGGTAAAAAATGCAAATGTTACGTTTGGCGCCTATGATGTAGTGGCTGAGATACAGGCTAAAAATTCCCAAGAATTTGACCAGACAGTATCTCAAAAGATACGAACCCTAACTCAAGTGGTAAGTACAATGACCCTAAAGGCTACAACCCAAGAATCAAAATAAAATATTTTCTAATAAAAACTAGCACCCATTCAAATCAATAGAAAAAAACTTGCCAAACATAGCTTGTTCAATTTGGCGCGCCACAAATTCAAGTGTGTTTTGGTTCAAAGTATCAAGTAATGTCAAATTCATTTATGACCGCAATTGATGCCATAGATCGCAGAATCATAGAATTACTTATGGAAAATGCACGTACTCCATCACGCCAGATAGCAAAAAAGCTTAGAAGTGAAGGACATGATATTCAGGACCGAGCAGTGGCATATAGAATAGAGAGGCTTGAGAAGAGGAAGATAATAACAGGATATGAGGCCATTCTTCGCAAATTACTAGTGGAGGATTTTGAGGCATTGTATCTCAAATTTAGGACAAACAGACCATCAGATGTCTTGTCTGAAGAAATCTGTAGTTTTGTCAAGGAATTACCAAACTGTTTGCTTACCGCTTCAGTCACTGGAAACTGGAATCTTCTAATTCTTACTGCCAAAGATGAATTGGGTAAAAAATGTGAGCGACAAATTATTGAAAAATTTGCAGATCATATTGCGGATTATCGGGTTGGCAATTTGAAATTTGAGTCAATTAATCCATTTAACATGCAATCTGTGATGATATGAAAATTCCAAGTTCAGATGATAACACAAACGAGGGAATTACCGCCATAGTCATTGATGATGATATTGACACGGTAGAAGTTCTTTCTGAATTTTTGGCGATAAAGGGCATCACAGTAATTGGAAAAGGCTATGACGGATTGGAGGCAATCATGATGTACATGGAACTCAAACCCGCTGTAGTATTTCTTGATGTAATGATGGAAAGCCGTGATGGGTTTTATACATTAGAAAAAATTAGAAAAATTCATCCAGATGCCATCATCATATTGATTACAGCAGATGTAACAAAAAATACCAAGAAGAGATTGCTCGAACTTGATGCATCAGCAATAATTTACAAGCCCTATGACATCAATGAAGTAATTGATGTGACAAACAAACTAGTTCGTAAACTAAAACAAGATTTACTAAACGATATTGCTTCTAAAAAGGCCCGCCTTGATAATCTAAATGCAATACTTGGAAATCGCATGGGCAAATCAGATAGAGATGTAAATCACAAGGCACAGTATTTCAATGATAAAGAAAAACTAGTCTAAAGATAGTTACAAATAGATTTTTTTGGGTTTATTTTAGATTCTTATGAGTGCCGTCACAGAAGGGTCTGTTCTTTGACTCTTGGCAACCACATGAAAAAACTGTAGTTTCTTTATCATATGTTACTACTTTGGGTGAAATTCCAGAGTCTTTGTGTGAACCATCACAATATGGACCATTTTTAGATTTCCCACACATGCAAAATGCAATTGTCTCCCCAGCTTTTGCTTTAATTTCAAAGGGATGATTTTGCCAACCAGTCATGATTGGATTAATTGTTCTACAGTATATAGGATTTATTCAACATTGAATGTAACTTGGAAAATTAGATGTATCATTAAAAATTCAAAGCTAGTTTAATTATTAGTGAAAACTATGTTTTTGTGTAAGTCATGATCTCTGAAAAAATAGTCAGGTTTCAAAACAAGAACAAGGATTTGAATCAATTAGCACAACAAATAGTTACAATGTTAGACCAAGACGGATACAAGACACAGATGACAACAAATTCACCTGTAGGAATAATCATCCAGGCAACAAAGGCAGGAATTCTCAGAGATATCATAACAGCAGACAGGGCATTTACCATTATGATTAGTGGAGATTCAAACGACTTTGCAATACATATTGGAATTGGAAAATTGGTACAAAACATTGCAGTTGCTGCAGCAGAGGCACTACTCTTATCGGCGCTGTTTTTAGCAGTTGACATTCCAGAGATGCTCTGGACAAGACATGTCGAAGGGGAAATTTTGAAGGGAATAACACAGATCATAAGTTAACTAAGATTTAACAATGATTAATTTTTAAAACGAATCATAAAATCACAGTTTTAACTAAATAATAAAATAAAAAAGAAAGAAAGTATATATTTTTCTTGGAAAGTTAATTTCCTACCATATTAAACACTATGTAATTGAAAAGAACAGTTCTTTTTTTAATATTTTTGGCATGTTCTGTATTTCTATTTGGTGCTAACGATTTAAAAGAAAATGTTGGAAATAGAATGGCTTTTGCTACGTCGTCAAACTTTACCTTTTCTAGTCAGGAAATAAGATTAGATAATGTTACACTTGATGTGCAGGTAGCCGATACACAGGCCAGAATGGAACAAGGGTTACAATTCAGTGACCCACTACCATACAATCAGGGGATGCTATTTGTTCCCTCAAGCCCAGAAGTTCTTCCCATGTGGATGCCAAACATGAAGTTTGCACTTGACATGATTTGGTTTGATTCTAATGGAAATGTATTACATATAGAAAAAAATGTTCCGCCTTGTACTTTTGCTGATCTTTCTAAATGTCCAATCTATAACCAAAATGGACAGCCATCAAAATATGCACTAGAAGTGACTTCAGGCTTTGTGGACAAATACAACATTACAACAAATTCAAAACTTGCCATTTCAATACCTGAATTTGGTCCCCTTGTAGGAATTACAATTGCAACCGCACTAGTTAGTGCCATCATATTATCCCAAAAATTCAAGTTTCACTTTTAGAAAAATTATCTCAACCTATGGAATAAAAGAATTTTTCAACTTGGTAATTGGCAATATTTTTTAAATTCTAAAATGCAGTGCAACCATGGGACCATGTACCGACCTTGAATTCAAAGGATTCATTGGAGATTCTGGCGTTATGTGCAAGTGCGGTAAAAATGATTGTCAGTTAAGGTCAGATCAGAAAACAGCAATAGTCAATTACAATCTAAAAGTTGTTTACATCTAATTTCATTCCTAAATAACTATGCCAAATTTTATTCAGGCATGGCATGATAATTATACTAGTGAGTCAAGTGGTTAACTAGTTGGATAAAATCGAGTATGAAGGTACAGTCTGGGCAATAAATCACGGTTTACCTCAGCCTTTGCTTGATCATTGTATCAAAAAACTAGTCGACTATGGAGTAAAAAAAGAAGACATTGTAATTACAGATGCGCCATCTGATGTCAAAGTTGGAACTGTCGTAGTTGACGTATATCAATATCACATCGAAGTGGGGCGTGTAAGAACTACTAGAAATGATTCCTATATCAGTGGCAGCATAATTATAATAGAACTAAAGGCAGACTCGGAAGGAAAATACATCGATTAAAATCAACTTAGATCATCCCCGGTTTGTAAGTCACAGTTACATACTGATCTCTAAAGATTGCCAATATTACAGTACAGTACAAAATGAATACATGTACGATTTGCGGTGAAGAAATGAAGTTTGTGGAAGGTGATATAATCCATGACGAGAATTGGTACCATGGAACTTGTGTGAAGATAAAAAATCGAAGCATTGTAGATATTTGTGTTCAAAGAAATACTTTGGAACGAAATTACTCAATATCGGACTAGATAGACTGGATACAGTAATACATCTACAAGACTTGTGTAATACCCAATCACATACTGATCTCTAAAGATTGCCAACTGTATTACAATATCATGATTACATGTACAACCTGTGAAACTGTCCACATGTCAGAATCTGTATTTGCATGTACAGATTGTGGAACTTTAATTGAATAGGCACTTCTCTGCCTATTTTTTTGATTTTTATTTAGATTACTGAGAATTTAGGAAATACAATTTCAAATTAGTCAAGCAGGGTATCTTATACTATGAAAATTACTTGTTTTTGATGAAAAGATCATCTACAATCATTCTTTCCATAATCTGCATTGCTACTACTGCCATAATTGGTCCATACATTTCACACATAATTTCCAATCAGAAAGAGCCTGATCTAGTTATCACAAGTTTTGGACAGTCAGATAACGGATATGTTGGAAGAGACGTCATATTTGAAATGGATTTGTCTAATCAAGGAGCAGTAACTGCAAAAAACTGTATGGTGACTATATTTGATGGCAGACAAGGGTCTCAACCAATGCCATCACAGTTTTTCGATGTAACCCCAACTTCCAACAACATTCCAGTAAAAATCAAAAGTG
>JARLFW010000168.1 GCA_031296345.1 Nitrosotalea sp.
GCCAGAAGGTGATGACAAGGTACAATACATAGTAAGCAAGTTTAACCCAAATCCTAAGAGACTAGTACCTGTAGATTCTACAGATTGATTTTTTAAAAAGTTTTGAATTTATTTGATTATATAATTGCTAAAATAATTTGAAACCTGTATTGTATACAATAGTGATAATAACTGGAATAGAATAAGAGATCAAATGCCAATTTACTATTGTTTAGACTGTAAAAAAGTGATATTCAGCAAAGATCGTGATTATGGTCCCATCTGTCCTCCCTGCAAACAAAAAAGAAAACTAGAATCAAAATAATTTTTATTTCATTGAGAGCTGGTTAGTTACTCCAGTCCTTCTCCGACATAAACATCAGGGATGTGCAAACTCACACTACTCCACGGTATCAGTAGTGCAATGTTAGATTAAAAGCCTCGTATAGTTTGCTGGAGTCTTAGGTTAAAGCATTATTACACTTTGGACAAGTGGGAATGTCTGTACCAAACGATTGATTCTTTCTAGGTCTTGCCTGATATCCACACTTCATACATGATCCAGTTGTCTGCATGATGATTATGCTGATGGTCTTGCTTATGAGTTCTATGGTATGTTGTACATCTAGATGTGTTTTAGATATGATTACTTGTTTTGCATATTCTAAATACAGGATTTGTTTTTGATGTGATATGAAATGCCCTAAATGTGGTTCTCCAATGGACAAATCTACAAAGGAGACAAAAACTATCTACACTTGTTTTTGCTGTAATAACAAAACTGAATCAGAGTGAAACTAGTTAAATCAAAGATTGTGTATCACCGTGTGATGAAATTTGATGATTTTTGGAATTTATTGGTATCAGAGCTTGCAACGCCTAAACAATTTGTAACCCAGACCAAGCCCTTTTCTGCCAAATATTCAGGAGGGAGAATAATGGTTTCCACCAGTGATACATTGTGGCCTATAGATAGATCAGCAATGAGACAGATTTGGACCAAGGCCATGTCTATGCATGAAAAGATGAGATTTGTTCATACAAATTATTCCCATGAGAACGTTAGGACATCCTCGTATATTATTTCATTAATGAAGCACTTTGTTGTAGATGAAACTAAAATGGAATGATTTTGATAAATATAATAGAGTAGAGATCTATATTATATCATGGAAGAAAAAAAGAAGATGAAATCAAATACTAAAGAAGATTATAACAAGGCTTTGGCTTCAGACGATCCTACTGTTATTACAGAGGAAGAAAAAGAACGATTGACAAGAGAAGCAATAAAGAAATTCAAATCACTATGATGAACACAGGCTGGGTAGTTACTGGCATGATCTTACTTGGGGCAATGACTGCATGTGCAGTTAGTTTGTATCTGAAAAGAAAAAGAGAACAAAATATATCATTAAATAAATCTGATGATCTTAAGATCTAATCTTTAGAATGAATATCTCCACCTAAGTATTCTCCATTCTCATCATAAACATAAAACACAGTTGCTACACTTGGATGGGCTGCATCTTTTGAAGCATTTTTCGTCATTTCTCTTGCTTTCTTGATTGCTTCTTCACGATTATCAAGATCTTCTACTATCCAATGCCCTTCTCCTTGAATCTCAAACTTTTCTATTCCAATTATTCGAAATTTTCCTTTTGGAGGTTTAAGCTCAGGAAATTCTCTAAACACAGAATCTAATACAGTCTTATGTAATAAAAAGAAACTCTGATTTTTTATCACATGTATGGATGCATGGTAAAATACATGATCCTAGTAACAGGGTGCTAGCTCTCTTGATTGTAGCTAGTTCTTTAATAATCTGACAAGAAAATACCATCAAGAATATGATGACCAATAAAGATACTCAATTAATCCCAAAATGGAAGAAAGAGGTTGTCATTGATACATTGTATCATCATTCAGACTTGTCAGTAGAATCTATCTCTTATCAAGTTGATATGAGTATGACACAAGTTCAGTCCATCATAGACAAGATGACAAAGAATGATGCCTTGGATGTTCTTGTCTCACATAGCAAAACCCCTGTAGAAAAAATAATGACAAGATCTGTTGTTAGCCTTGAATCTGGTAAAACCGTCTATGATGCATCTAAAATTATGACAAAAAAAAGAGTAGGATGTCTAGTTGTAACTTCCAAAGGAAAACCCCTTGGTATTGTAACTAAAGGCGATATTGTAAAGGGCGTATCAAAATCTGATATTTCATTTAAGAATAGAAATCTGGGAGAGTTTGCCACAAGACCTCTGATTTATGCCTCTTCTAGACAAACCGTTGAAGAAGTAGCAGATCTGATGATAAAAAATAAAATTCGTAAACTTCCCATATTACAACAAGGAAAAGTAGTTGGAATTGTAACTGCTACCGATCTTGCAATGTTTCTCTCACCTACTAGAAGACCTGGTCTGACTGACTCCGTACTTCATGCCATTACTAGAGAAAAGTCTAGAAAAAAATAACATTAAATTCCATCTAATGAATAAAATTATGTGCGAAAAGGTATTCTTAGTATTTTATTATTTTTAATTTTAGTATTTTCTATTGCTCCATCATTTGCACAAACTACAAACTCTACATCACAAGATTTTGCAACACTACAACAACAAAAAAACCAAAACAATGGTCCGTTGTCTTATGCTGTTTTTTATATTACAGAAAATGACAAATGTTCTGACGCTGAATATGCGAGCCTAAAGTTCTATCAGATAATAGCACAAGAATATCTTACTCTGTATAAAGTACAAGCTGACCTCCAGGGTTCATTATGTATTCCAGAAAAGAGTTACCAACAATATTTTTCAGGACTATCAACATATACACTTCCAATAATAATATCCGATAATACCGTAGGACAAAAACTAGTCCAGCAAGGATTCTATGGGATGTATGAAATAACCGGAACCGGCACACAAGCAATCTATGTGTGTTCTTGTGATACACAAGTAGAGAGCTGGGCAGGCGCGTGGGTTTTATCACATGAATTATCTCACTTTGCATTGCGATACTTTGGAGAGCCTGATACTATAGCAATCAACTGGGTTCATTATGTACAAGCACTAGTGAACCAGTGTCAAAATGGAGACTTTTCAAAGGTCTGTCCAGAGTACTCTACATCAGTATCTGCCCCTTCTGGGAATCTAATTCCTGTAATGGAGATATATGGTCAAGGACCGTCAAGTGACCTGCCACAAAATGCGCCTCAAAGTGAAGCATCGATGGCTGCCTCAAAAATAACTCCAGTCTCAAATCCTGCATGCCAAAATGATCAGATCTGTGTTCTACCAGGTGATCATGTCAAATACCATATAACTACAGATACTAAAAACCAAACAGTAGAATTTGATTTTGTAAATCCAACTGATGACAAAAACATTGCAGTCAAGACAACGGTAATACAAAATGGTACAACTGCAAGTGAATCTGATGTACTGGATCTAACCAAATCATTATTTACAAGACCAAGCGGACAAGTATCTAATTTTATGTACATACTTCCAACCCCACTAAAATTAAACAATGCATATCACCAAGAAATTATGCAATTCAATACATATCAAAGAAATATGATGTCTGGGCAAAATAACAACGGGACAAATTCTATTTTGGTACAGATAGACCAAGAGACTGGCATACTGGTGCAATTGGCAATATTTAATGCAGTAAACACAAATGGCAAAGTCTCAATAAGTCAGACGTCCTACAAATTGCTTGATACTAATAAAATCAACTCTTCTGATGTTGTAACTAATTCTACGTCAGTTCCATTCTGGATAAAACAAAATGCAAAATTATGGTCAGACGGTTCAATATCTGATAACCAATTTCTCCAAGGGGTACAATACATGATAAACCAAGGAATAGTGAAAACCACCTCTAATTCTGGAACAAATTCTGTCTCAAAGATACCGTCATGGGTAAAAAATAATGCCAAGTACTGGTCAGATGGTTCTATAACTGATGATGAGTTTGTACAATCAATCCAATATTTGATTGCAAATGGGATAATTCATGGCTGATTTTTGAACTGTTTTTTCCAAAATTGGAGCCATTTATAGATTCAAAATTTGTGTATAATATGACTAACTTTTTAAATTGCAGACAAAGCAATCACAACAATGCCTAATAAAATCACTCTAAACATTGACAAGGCAATCTATACTGAGGGAGAATACGTGAAAATAAAATTAGATTATGAATCACTTACTCCAAAAATTGCAATGCACCTAGTTGTTTTAGACCCGTCTGAAAAAGAGATGTTCAGTGAAGATCAATACATAAATTCACAAAAGGGTTCTTACTCAAACGTACTACGATTTGATACAAAACAATGGAAGATTTCAGGTAGATACAAAGTTGCTGCATGGGATCAAGAAGGAACAAGAAAGGAAGTTTTTTTCCAGTTCAAGTCAAAGACTCTGTAAATATATTATATCAACAAGGCTATGATTTTTGTAAACTGAATTGATATTTTATAATCACTAATTGTTGTTTCAAATGATGCTACCTTTCTTAATCTGATAATTAATGATGGACATTCCTATTATTGTTGATGTGGTTGTAAGTAAGAATCCAGCTGTAGGAAATACAGCCAACAGTGACAACATTGAAGTCCTTCCCTCTAAGCACCTATTTGCAATATCTAAAAATATGGATTTGAACATTACTTTATCATCCCTCTGAGCTTCTCCGGTGTTGCATTCATGATCTCATCTTTTGTGTATAATTTGTTCAATTTCTTTTTGAGTAGTACAATGCTCATTCCTCTTGGTATCTCTTTTCTTGAACTCAAATAACCAAGATATTGTTCTTTTTCTTCTTCTGTGCAAAATACTGTTTCATAATTGTTAGACACCCAGATTTGTTCAAATGATTCCTTGCTAATTATCATCATGCCATACATACGCTTTAGAATCTATAAGGAATTGTGATACATTGTTCAGTAACAATGTTACTGACATTATATGTAGTTGTGATTCAAGACAATTTTTGGTAAGGGATGAAAACGACCTGCTTGCCAGAATTGGACTGTTTTTAAGGTTCTATTATATCCTAGATAGACTGTTTCCATACGAATGAATGTTCTTGATGACATGATGAAAGCAAAGATAGTGGCTTTGATTTTAGATAAAAAAACCGAATTGGCATTGGAGAAACTAAGTGAATTGTATAAAGTTGACACTCCTGAAATTGTAGTGGGTACAATCAAAAAGAAACGAAGAACCGTTTATGCTGTATATGTTGTACAAGAAAAAAAAATTTACGCATTAAACTCTGATATTTTCTATAATCCTTTTATTATTTTACATGAATATTATCATCATATCAGATCAAAGTTTGGAACACACAGAGGTTCAGAAAAACATGCTAACCTTTACGCACAAGACTTTATAGACTCATACATGAAAATTGTAGAAAAATTAAATCAAAACAAGACACAAATCAAAAACTGACAAGAAATCTTCTAGCATTTTTCTGATGAAAACCTTCGACAGTCTTATCTATTAGCATCGTATAATTCAAGTATCATGGATCTTTTCAAAAAGAAATTCAAGTGTGAACAATGCACTATGAAATTAACATCATATGATGATTTGATAAAACATGCGCGTCATGAACACCATCATGAGATAATAAAATGTAATGAATGTGGAAAGGAGTTTATCCATGAAGCAGATAGGTTGCATCATTCAAGAGAAGAACACCAGAAAAAAATTGAAGGACGTATTCATAAAAGTGAACACAAACATGAGAACAAAACTTCCACACAAGACGAAGTGGACGCACATATGAGAAAATTTAGCGATAATCTCTAAGTATTACTGTTGATGGATAATTCACCATGAAGCACAAAATTGACAAACTGAAAATTTTGTATTTCTCAATCCTTGTTATGCTGATTGGAATATCATATTCGATTGTTTCAATTATGGATGTTTATGCCTCTTGTACTCCAAATACATATTGCGGTACAAGATATGTCGCTTCAATTGGCTCCCCTTCAATTATAATATCACGAGATGTTTTCTCCACTGGTTCCCAAGTTGATATTTTAATTCATGCACCGGATTTTAATTCAAATCCTTATGCCATAGATACTATAGGTGAGGAGGGAAGCAAGATAATAATTTCCACTAGGGAAAGTAGTATTCCATACAGACTCGTTGAGACTGGGTTTGATACTGGAGATTTTGCAGGATATGTGATTCTATCTTCGAGTACCTCAACATGTTCTCCAGTTTGTGGCCCAACAGATGGCTATTTAGCTGCAAGCGGTGATGATGCAATAACTGTCTCACTTGTTTATCCTGATGGTAGTATTGTATCATCCACTTCATCCGGTTCTACCGCAATGACTCATACAATAATACCTGAATTTCCATTTGCGAATATTGCATTAATTGCAAGTATGATATCGCTTATCTTCTTCTCTAAACTAAAAATATAATTTTTAAAAAAACTATTCTTTATGTTTCGCTACAATTTGATATCCGACTTTGTGAATTATTGTCTCTAACATCATGCGCAAGTCACTTCCCTTTCTATAGTCTCGAGAATACGGACCTACTGTTGTTCTTTTACCTCGAGCAAGTTCGTATCCCTTGACAGCTGAATCTTTTCCTACAATTCCAACACAATTTCCACCATATCCTCGAATTGCAGAAAAACATGGAATGTCACTTGGCCCATCTCCCAAGTATATCATGTGTTCAAAAGGAATCCTTCTATCCACACGCTTGACTGCATTGTTTACAAGATATGGTTTTTTTCGCAAGTCAGTTCCAGTTATTCCCTTGTTTATTGCATACAAGAATTTAGTTTTTTCAGTAAATGTAACACTTGATTTTATTCCAGTGATTGCACCATGCATGTCTGTTGTAAACCTTCCAGCAAATATGTCGTCAAAATATTTTGTGAGAATACTACCTTTGATTAGATCCTCAATTCCGGATGATATGATATAGCATTCTAGACTGATGCCAGCTTTGACAAAGTCCTTGTTTTGCCTTATCATTGATTTTAATTCTGGTATGAATTCTGGAACTCCTTTGTATGGTGTAATATGTTCTCCAAGTGAAGCTAATTTTTCATTAGTGTCTTGTCCAATATGGCCAGACTTCATCAATTCTACAATCTCATTCATGTATGCTAAAGGTGGATCCCATCCTTGAGAGACCATTTTTGATATGTTCTCCCAAAATAATTTCTGGGATAATCCATTATAATCAAGCAAAAATCCTGTGGTATCTGAAGCAAGTGTCTCGTCACAGTCACAAATTATTGCTATAATATTTTGATTCAACTAGAGTATATTTTACGGAGATGCTTGATATCTTTATTCATTGCCTGATTTATCACTAAATATAGGATGGATTAAAAAAATGAAAAATGCACAATGCAAAAAGTGTCTAAACAAATTCCAAGAAAAAGAGATCTACACAATCCAACAATTTCAGTATAGAAAATCTCCGTCATATGATTGGACAAAAGAATTCTTTAGTGTGTTAAATATAGGTGAGTGGGATTCTTTTTGTGAAAACTGTATGAAATATTATGGTGACGTCTCAAATAATGCTTGGCTAAAATCCTGTAACAAGTAAATGTTCTCTAACTCTTCAAATTGCCATCTAAAAAGGAGAGTGTCTTATTCCATGCATCGTTTGTTTCCTTGGGTGCATAATTTGCTCCAGATGGATTTGCAAATGCGTGACCCAAGCCGGGATAAATGTGGATCTCATTTTTTATTCCCATAGTATCAAGTGTAGATTTGAATTCTCTTACTTTATCAACTGATATTGATTGATCTTTTTCTCCATAGAATCCAAGGATAGGCCATTTGATTTCAGATAGTTTTGTAATATTTGTAACTGGTTGACCATAATACATCACAGTGGCATCTACTTTGTTGCCACTTAATGCATAGTTTAATGACTGACTTCCGCCAAAACACCACCCTATAGTTGCAATTCTGCTTACGTTATAGTTCTGCTTGAGAATATTTGAGGCAGAATTAATGTTTGACATTCCCTTCTCATTATCAAAGGAAAGCATTAGTTTTCTTGCACCATCTGGAGTTGTTGCAACTTGTCCTGCATACAGATCAACTGCTAACACAACATATCCATGCGATGCAAGCCCCCTTGCCATGCTTTTGATGTTGTCATTTAGACCCCACCATTCGTGAATCAAAATTACTCCTGGAAAATTCCCCGCTTGATTTGGTCTTGCAATGTAACCCGTAGTGTTTTCAAAGTAATTTACCGACTCTGTCTTAATCTCCAAAGGCCCGCCATCAAACATGTCAGAGTTCTTTGTACCTTCTTTGGTATATTCTGGAAGAACATGAATTGCCCAACCTCTTTCAATTAATACAATCATGCTACTTGGTGTAACACATGCAGGACTTCCGTCAATTTTTTTCATTATTAACTGTAAATTGTTTTGGCATGCGATATTGCTTATTGATACATTCATCTTGAATTGCTTTAATGGTGAAATGTACGAATTTGCAGATATTGCATCGGCATAATTAATTTGATGAAACGAGGACCACGATGATATTGCAACAAGTAGGAATGATATGGCAAATAATTTCTGACACATATTTTTTGTACGATAAAATGGAATTTAAAGTTGAAGTAAGTGATCTTTAGGTCTTGATGAAATAATCAGTCCTTATTAGGAAGATTGCTATTTATGATTACATGCATGCAAAATTAGCTCTCTTAATTTTTTGCATAGGGCTGGCATGTGTAGTTACATTGTATGCAAATGCACTTTCGACAAACCCGTTGCCAAATTTGAAAGAAAATAAAGGACTTGTAGTAATTGTAAGAACAAACTCATCTATTGCAGCAGGATATGATAGTTACGCACAAATATCTTGCAATAAAGGTGAAACTCTAACAAGTGGTGGATACAAGACTAGTTTCAAAGATGGGCTATCTGTTTATCAAAACGGGCCATCTGATGATGGGAAAAAATGGCTTGTTTCTGCGCGATATACTGCAGGGAGTGCTAATGGTGGAACATACCGGGGTCTTCCACCACCACTTGAAATCTATGGCATGTGCATGAAATTTCTATCATAACAGCATGTTTTCCTAATCGACGCACTCTCATCATATGTTTTTAGTTTTATTTTCAATACGTTGCGAGTTTATTCTACTATTTTGTTTAATTTGGCTACATTAATGTCTATATTCTGGAGATCTCAATTATTTGCAGATGCAAGTCATGCGAAAGACCAAGTCTAAAGAAAAGAGGCTGGAAGCAAGTATTGACTATCGAGAAATTTATGAAAGTTCCCCCGTTCTACAAAGAATTATCGATAAAGATGGTTTCATAATATCATGTAATAATGCATATGCAAAAAAACTGGGTTACACAAAAAAACAAGTTATTGGAAAATCCATATTTGATCATACTGCAGAAAAAAGCATCGACGTATTAAAATCTGAATTAAAAAAATGGAAAAAAACTCATGAGATTTCACATAAAGAAATTTGGCTAAAAAGAAAAAATGGGAAAATATTTCCTACATTGCTTAGTGGAGCAAGTGTTTATGATGTAAAAGGCAAGATGATTGGAAGAACTACTTCTTTGATAGATCTTTCTGAGATTTATCATGTGAGGAACAAAATACAAGCAAAAGAAGAACTAGTATCAAAACAGCTAGATGATCTTAAGAAATTAAATCTGATTAAAGATGAATTTATGGCCATGATAACACATGAGCTAAAAACTCCTCTTGCACCTATCAAAGGCTATGCCGACATATTGCTTTCAGAAGCTCTAGGTCCTCTAAATCCTACTCAAAAAGAAAGACTAGAAATTATTCGTTCTAGCTCAAACTCGCTTTTGAAATTAATTGCCGATATCTTGGATTCACAAAAGATTGAGCTTGGACAGCTGGTATTGCACAAGGAAATACAGAGTCTGTCTCAAATAATTACAGAAGCAATAGATAGGATGAAGCCAAGTGCTGAGAAAAAGGAGATTGCAATTACGACTGATCTCATGTCTGCACTCTTTTGTTATTGTGATAAAATGAGAATACAACAAGTATTGACAAATTTAATTACAAATGCTCTAGACTTTATTCCAAAACAAATCGGAAGCATACTGATAAAATCCTATAAAGAAGATGATATGGCAAAAATTATAGTAAAAGATAATGGTATAGGAATAGCCAAGAGTGATCTTGAACAAATCTTTGTTAAATTCTATCAAGTGGATACCAAAGCAACTAGAGAACACGGGGGAACTGGACTTGGATTGTCAGTCTGTAAGGGAATAATTGAGAATCACGGCGGAAAGATTTGGGCCGAATCTGAAGGGAAAGGAAAGGGTACAGCAGTTCACATCTTGCTTCCAATAGAGGATATGTCAAAGCCTATCAGGTCCAATTAGGTAGTTTTTTGCATTTCCATATTGGAATCGATCTTTGTTAAAATATTCCATTTTTGTAAAACATCTTGGACGAAATAGCAGTCATACTTTTATCAAATACCTGCATCGATTTCTATAAATGAGTAAGACCAAAAAAGCTCTAGTGGCAGTAGCAATAGAAGGCACTTTGCTTAAAACAGGGGGAATTCCGATTCTAGATGAAGTAAATTCTAGACTCTACAAGAAATTCAACTCGTCTGTTGCAGAATGTTATGAGCACCCTGAATATCTAAAGGAAATATTGCAAGAAGTCTTTGGTGAACCGCACCACGAAATAACAAAAACAATTGTAAAAGAATTGACTGCATTTAACTATGATGAGAAAGTTATGCAGTTTATAGAAAAGGTAAATTATTGATTCAGTCTTGCAAAAAGAATTGCCGATTAAAAAACCAATTGTTCTTCATTGATTTCGGTTACAGTATCTCTAATTGTTGCCAATTTGATTGGAAAAGAAACTGCAAGTTCTTAAAATAGACCAACAAAATATTATTACATATGACTAGTACCGATCATAATTCTTGGTATAGTATAGGTAATGAAAGAGCAAAAGAGGGAGATAGCGAGGACGCATTAATTGCATATGACAAGGCACTTGAACTAGATCCAAATCATGTGAGTGCTTGGAATAACAAGGGCATTGTCTTGTATAGACTAAAGAGATTCGAAGAGGCCATTATTTGCTATGATAAAGCAATTGAGATTGAACCGCAATATGCTAATGCATGGTATAACAAAGCCAATGCCTTGAGAAACTTTGGACAGTCTCTAATTGACAAGGCAAACGATGACCGCACTAATGCTCCAAAAATGATTAACAAGTCAATTGGATTATTTGATTTGGCAGAAAAATGCTATGACACAGGAGACGTTCTATCAGGAAAGAAACAATGAATCTTGAAAATATATGTAAAGAAATAATGAAATCTGACGCAGAAATACTCATGGTTGCAGTATCTTATAGGACGGACTCTCACTATGTGGAGCGAGAGGGAACTGCAAGCCTGCAAACAAAAGAAGCTGTAGAAAAATCTCTTGCAGATGCCTCACTTAGATGGGTGACTAGAAGGTCTCAGAGAACGCTTGGTGAGCCGCTTTATGCCATGGCAAAATATGAAAAAGCAAAACGAATCACAATTCCATTTGGTATATATGGTATTATTTTATGTGCGGTCTTGCCAGACTCTGATGTTGAAAAAATAGCTTCAAAATTAATGATAATTGTAAAAAAATATTCTGATTAATATTGATTTTATTTTATTATAAAAATTAGATATTCTTCTAGATGTGCTATGGATGAAACATATGACATGTTATCCGCCGTAACCTGAATTTCCAACAAAGCTTACACTGGCGGGGGTTCTGTATTCTTTTGTTATTTCAATTCCTTCATTTGTAGTTACTTTTACCACCTTTAATTCACTGCCTACTGGTGGTGAGAGAGAGATCTTTTCCCCGGGATTTAATTTGGGAATTATGTCTGGTCTTGCAGTTCCACCGTAATTTACTATGATATTAGTCAAGGCGTCTGTACCGGTATTTTTTATGGAGACATGTGTCTCTGTCCCCATCTCATCTGAAATCATAATTGGATCAACTGACATATTGTATTTCTCTGACGTGCCAGTTAAGGGCAGGAAATTTGTTACAAGGTATATGATTATGGCTAAAAAGCCTCCTGTTACGGCTAATGCAAGAAGGGGTTTTTTCAACTAGTATAATTTGATTTCTAAATATTTCAATGATGCTGTTTTGAAATCTATTTGTTAACGGTTATGGTAATTGAAAGCAAAATATGCCTACGATTAATTGGTTGTAATTAAAAGTTATTGTAATTTTCGTAATTTGTAAATTATTCCTACCAGCACAAATGGTATTGTACCAGGCAAGTATGCCAGAATACTATTTCCTAATAATGAGGACATGGCTAACTCTATTCCTAAAAATAGGGTAATCATTGCAGGTACTAGACCATATAGTGTAAACCTATGACTTCTTTTTTTGAATTTTTCCAAATCGATGTATGGATATTCTAAATGATGATAAATTACTGGCATGATAAAAAGTGAAACTGATACGGATATTGATGATATGGCAACTAAAAGAATTGTTTTATTAACAAGTGTGAAACTGGCAGAAGAATTAACTGATATGGTTAACAAAAACCCAAACAAAAAACCTGCAAATGATGTTAACAGCGCACTCTCTCTAATTACTGCTCCATAATCGCTGGCAAGCTTATCACTAGGTTTCTTTTCATCATCATTTGGCAAATGTTTTACAATGAGTCTTAGTGTCACATCACAAATGAGGCTTTCTCTTTGTGATCTATTATGCGTCTCATGGTTACTGTAAAATTTTCTAACTAAGAGGCAGTCTAGGTAAAATACGTATCTTAGCAATGATACTTGAATGGAGCAAATATCCTCATATCTTATTGCGTTAAAAATGGCTTAACGCTGTACCGGATATATAATTTCTTATTACATACTAGGAATTATTTCGGTCTAATTTTCTTTTACGATATAACATGTGCTGAGCAATCCCTATTCCTACAATGACTGCAACGGTTATCAGAATTGATTTTCCAGTAACAAGTTTTGTGGCATATCCAACCTGTGGTATTGTAAATATAATCTTGCCAATGTATTCCTGTTTTGTTATAGGATAGTCTAATCCTACTAGGGACTCTGAGCTTTTGTCCCCCTTTGCCTTGATGGTAAATGGATCTTTGGCAAGTATTTCTACAACTCTGTGGGCTAGCACTTCTTGATGTGTCCCTGGATTGTAAAAAATTATGACATCGCCAACTTTTATCTTCTCAATTGGTATGTTAGAGTCTATCATTGCAACGTCATAGATTCTCAGGTTTTGGTCATTTGCACTTGTTTTTACCATGTATATTGAATATTGCATACCTGGAACAAAATTTAACACCGCAAATATGATAATTGGAATCAAAAATAATACTAGACCAAAAATAAAACACTTTTTTGCCTTGCTCAAATCTATTTTTCTTAATATGAAATAAGATATTGTGCCTCCTATAATGTTGAAAAAAAGTGGCAAATAATACCACAGCGGGCTTGTCTTTATAGATAATTTTTTTCCAAGATTTTGAGCAGACTTGGTAATACTTTTTGTTTCAGCCACTAGTCTTGGAACAGACTCATTTTTGATATTCTGAGAAATCAATGCCGTAAGATACCTTTGATCTGATGAATAGATCTTTTTTCCAGCCTTGATAGAATCTAGTATATGTTCTAACCTTTGAAAATCTCCTATACCTGAATCCATTAGATGTTGGATTGCTTCTAATAGGTTATCAGACATTATCAAAAATTAATCAATTTTTATGAGTATATTGCTGTTCATCAATCGATTTTGATTCTATAATTAACAATGGGGATTCAAAATAATGTATAATAATTGGCAAGGAATTAGTTGACACGTGTCTGTAGATATATCGCTGCCTAATTTTATGGAATGCAAGGTAATTTTGCCAAACGCATGCTGGGTTGAAACTCAAAACGATCAAAAAGACTCTGTTATTTTGGTATCTGTACCATGTGATGATATGTCCTCAATTGTAATAATAGATTCTGGTGGAAAAAGAAGCGAGTTGTGTTTTGCAATTGGCTCTGTTGTAAAAATCGAGAATAACAAATTATTTTACAACAAGAACAGACTTGAAGACTGTGATTCTGAAGAATAAAATTTTAACTCAGACTGGAACTTTAACACGAGATCTAGTTACGATAAGATATGCAAAAAAGACAACAAATGTCACATTTACAAATAATGCAAATGGATTGGCTAGAGATCCTTGTAATGCCCCATACGGCAAAGGATTAGTCCAGAATGTATCTGGAGATTGGTAAATTTTTTGCCAATATGACATGGATGTAACAGCATGTGCAAATAGAAAATGAACCACAAAGGCAATTTTTATTTTTCTATTTGGTATGTTTTTTATAAAATTGTAAAATCCATATGATGCAATTACAATAACGGAGAGCAAAAACGGTAAAAGGTATCTCTCTAATGAAAAGTCTCTTGCAATCATGAGTGTTAAAACAAACGTACTTGTAAACCATGAAAGAATAAAAATCTCTGATTTGCAGTCTTTTAACTTTCTTAGCTTCTGAATCAAGTATACAAATCCTACAAAGAAAAAGATGGTTATTGGTATGCTAGAATTGGTAGGTGGGCTATTCCATCCCAGGGTAAACGTGGAATTTGGGTACGCTCCTGGAATCTGGTGCTCTATGGGGCTTGGAAATAAGGTATAATGGAAGAGTGAGAGAATTCGTACAGGCTGTATCCCTCCAACAGTGGGGTATGCAATAAACCATACATCTCTGTTATAGTTGTCCATGTCGGTCTTTGTTGCTTTGACTTGACCAAGTGGGTCTTTGTAAAATCCTGGCTGTGTCATAAAAAATGCAAATATGGAGAGCAAGAAAAATGCCAAAACTATTGATGTTATTTTTATAATTCTTTTTTTATTGCTACCAGTTTTAGTAGAATCAAAAAAATAATTCACAGTTATGATTGTTGCAAACAAAGGAAGAAATTCTATTGATAATAGCTTTGAAGTTAATGCACAACCAAATGAAATTGTACTGAAAATGAAATATTTTATTTTAATATGCCCTAATTTGAAAGAATATAACAAAAGCAATAATGCAAACATGCTAAAGAAAATGTAATGCACTTCAGTCATTATTGTTCTACTATACCACACCCAAAGATTGTAAAACAGTAAAAGAAGTGAGAAAACTATTCCTACATATCTGTTAAAGAGAATCTTTCCAACCAGAAAAGCAACAACTATGGTTAATGCCCCAAAGACTGGTGAAAGTAGGCGTCCAGCTGTCATTTGTTTTACTGTTGGTGCATCATGAAAATTGTAGCAAGTAAACCAGTAACAAGACCAATCGTAAAAATTTCCTGTATCCTGATGTGTAAAACTTAGGGGGAATCCAATCAAAACCATACGCAGTGGGCTATATGTTGCTCCGTGTGCAGGTATGTGATACAAAGAATTGCAGTTATCAATTGATATCAGACAAGAATCTGCAAGATCTCCTGCGTTTATAAGATGAATATAATTTCCTGCCCATCCCAGATAGTTTATTTCGTCACCATGTCTTGGTTGTCCTTCTAAATTATATCCGTAAATCAATAATGCTCCCAAGAATAAGGCTAGAGGTATGATGTAATTTGACTTGGTTGATGTAACAGATGTAGAATTCATCAATTATTCCTCATGTCTTTTAATTGTTTTTTGTACTAGATTGATATCTCTATCTGTTAGTGAAAAATGGATGCATCTTAACAAAGAAGAGGGTTTTGTCCAATTTCTTAATTGTAATGCATCTGAATCATTTTTGGTTGAATTATCGCAATGAAGTACTAGGTATTCCAAAGACGCTTTTCAGCATATAATAAAAAGTAAGTTTGATCTAAAAGGTATGTTTTATTATATTGATAGACTAAAGGATCGATCTGTCATAATGCAACTGCCACAGGAATTTCTTCATTTCTGAACTGTTCCAGCCAATTGAGAAATGTACTTTTTTGTACATGATCAAAATCATTTAAAAAATGTCCAAAGATGTGCATTAGGACATTGATATGTCGTTTAATTGTTGGGGGGGGGGGGGTTTATAACGCTTTTAATATATTA
>JARLFW010000169.1 GCA_031296345.1 Nitrosotalea sp.
AAAAAGGGATTGTTAAAACTAGCACAAAATTGTGATTTTGATATTCAAAGATGTGAGGTATTTAGATCTCCCCACTTGTTTGAAGGGGCGCTTAACAAGATTGTAAAAAAATGCCTTGGTTCAACAAATAAACTGTATCCATATTACCCAAAAATCATATCTAATAATAAAGACGGAACAGATATTCGATTAATACTCAAATAAGAAATTTAATTGAAAATTCCACATATTACAATAATTATTTTTTATCGATATTTTTGACTAGTGAAATATCATAACCTAAGCATTATAGCCTTGTTAAATTCTTACTTGATTGGACCCGTTGCATAGCCCGGATAGTGCGGATGGCTTCGGACCATCAGGTCGTGGGTTCGAATCCCACCGGGCCCTCGATTATAAATACAAGACTTTAGTACATATCGTAATAATGAGATTAAAAATTTCTTTATTCTATATTGGAATATTGCTAATTATAATAGGTTCCATCTGGTCAGGGATTTTACTATATGAGACTAACAAAAGTACAAGTAATTTTCTGTTAGAAAATTCAGAGACTAGTAGCACATCAATGAAAGTTGAGGGAAATGGAATTGGGTTTTATTTAATATCTTCTGAGAATTATCAGAATAATATTCTTGCCAAAGTAATAGATTCACATGGGAATTTTCTCGATATAAGAAAGATAACTAATAAGATAACTGTGGATTACTTTCGTTTTGAACACAATGACCAAGTTACATTGGAACTAACTAATCTTTCTGACAAACCTGTACAATTATCTACTACCATGGGAGATACAAGAGTTCAAGAAATCATGTTACCTGCAATACTAATATTTGCTGGAGCTATGATTTTGGTATTTTCAGGATTTAAGAAACTAAGAAACTACATTACAGAGCATCCAGACGAAAACAATTCATAAACTGGTATACATAGCATTGTTGCACCAACCAATAATGCAAGATTAAAACATATCCAAGTGGCAGAGAATAAAACATTTACAATTGCAAAAGGAACAATTTTTTTTGTCTTGTTATAACTAAATTTTGAAATTGTTAAGAAACCTCCAATTGAGGTTAAAAGTAATCCAGATTCTATTGTAAGATGAGAAGATGTGACTAGTCCATCAATGCCATATATTTCATGAAAATTGTAATCGACATAGCCTCCACCAAGTTGCATTATTGATCCAATTAACAGCATGGTTATTCCTACAATGATCTTTTTATTTTTTAGAGAAATCATAGTACCAAATGCAGCAGAAAGTGCCACTATAGTCACTCCTGAATAGACAGAAACATGCTGAATTGTCCAAAAATGATCAGGAACTTTGAGAGCATGTGATGCAGAGTCCCATATTCCTCCCAATATTACTGTAAATGTCCCTAAAACAGCCATAATTGAAACTATGAGTAAAATTTCATTTTGTCTTGATAGAAACGAGTCAGAGATCATTTGCGATATAGTCATACTCAAACACTGCAATGATCTTGCTATATAGAATTTTGTTATAGAATTTTTAGTATTTGCGTTTACTGATTTTATGTTCATAAATCATCAAACTTCACTGGAAAATTTAGGAAATGACTATTATACTTGTCAGAAGAAGAAATTGTATGAGTCCCGGAATAGGATTGATGAAACGAAGACTTCCAACAGAAAAGGAAGCAATACCGGTAGCAGTGTCTGGAATTATTCAGAAATATGGTGCCAAATCAGAAGATATCAAGACACTTGAAACAAAATTTGATGTTGATAGTGGAGACTGGTATGTAGCTTTAGGATTTGGAGAAAAAAGAGCTATTGTGAAAATGGACTCTGTGCAAGGAACAATAACTGAGATTAAAGAAATTTAATTATTTCTTGAACTGTACGTTAGATACTTCGGGCTCTTTTATTATTATTAATCCACCATCTCGTAGTTGTTGAATTAATTGTAAAACCTCTTTTTCCATTTGGCCTCTTTGCAGACCAAGTTGTTGTGAAAACGCATCAACCAATTCGGTTATCTTTCTTTGCCCATTGCATAATTTCCAAAATTCTACAATTGCTTGGTTAACCATAAATCCCTGTTGATTTTCATTCATCAAGACAAGCGAGCCATCCTCCTGTTTTACTAGAGAACCCATACCCTGAGGCATTGCAATCTCATAATTTATTGGGGCTATTGTTTTTTGTTTGCCATAATTTATCATTTTTTTGCCCTCTTCAGACATTTTCTCTGGCGTCCATGCAGGCTCCCATACAATCTCAACATCAACTCCGGTTACGCCTGGAACTTTGGTCACATATCTTTTAACATCACTAACCAATGTAGCATGCAACGGGCATCCTCGTGTAGTCATTGTCATTTTGATATCTATTTTGTTATCTTCTTTTACAGTTACGCCGTAAATCAGTCCCATGTCAACTACGCTGATTGGAACTTCAGGATCCATACACTGTTTTAATGAATCTAATACTTGTTGAGAGGTAACTGTCATGAGTTGACTTGTTTCCACAATAGAATAAATACTTTACAACTTTGATTCAAATAATTTTCGTATAGATTCTACAAATGGCGGCTTTGCAACTCCTACTTCGGTGATAATTCCAGTTATCAGTTCAGGAGGAGTCATATCAAACGCTGGATTAATAACATTGATGCCATCGGGAGCTGTTTTCTTTCCTGCAACTCCAGTAACCTCACTTGCTTTTCTTTGCTCAATTATTATATCATCAGGTTTACTATTTAGATCAAATGTAGAAAGTGGGGCTGCTACATAAAATGGAATATTATGTTGTTTTGCCATTGTAGCAACTTGATAAGTTCCAATTTTATTATACACATGACCAGTACTCAATATCCTGTCTGCACCCACTACGACTTTATTCACCATTCCCTTTGACATTGCATAACCTACTGCTGTATCAGGAATCAGGCTTACATCGATATTGTCATGTTTAAGTTCAAATGCAGTAAGACGTGATCCTTGCATTACTGGTCTGGTTTCAGTAGCTATTACCTTGATGCTCTTTCCACTATCTCTAGTTGCACGAATAACACCTAATGCAGTACCATATCCAACAGTAGCTAGTGCTCCTGCATTACAATGAGTCATTATAGTATCATTATTTGCAAATAATTCTGAGCCAAATTTTCCCATTCTCATATTGATTTCCACATCTTCAACTGCCATCTTTTGGGCAGTGTCAACAACTGTTTTCTTAATTTCATCTACAGTGTTTCCATTACTTGCAACTTGCATTATTTTGTCTAATCCCCATGCAAGATTAACAGCAGTAGGGCGTGTCTCAAAAAGTATTTTTTTAGCTTTTTCTAGATCTTCAAGTAACTTTTCCTTGGTCTTTGCTTTGCTTTGAAGTGATGCAAGAGCAAGGCCAAAAGCTCCCGCAACTCCAATAGCTGGTGCTCCCCGTATTACAAGATCCTTTATGGCTTGTGCCACCTTTCTATAGTCCTTAAATTTTACATATTCAAGTTTGTTAGGAAGTTTTGTTTGATCAATCATAATCACTGTGTTATTTTTCCACTCTACTGTTCTCAAGCTAGAATGAATTTCTGTATGTTGATTCAACAATAGATTTCAGAAATGACTTTTTTATAATCCTTCCAATTCTTTGTATGTTCTTAGATTAAACCTACGTTGAGCACAGGATATTCAATGAAACATTATATTACAATTATTTCTCAACGGATCAGTTGTTAAATAATGATATCTTAAACAAATATGATCCTCAGGGCATGTACAAGATTTATGATAAATGGCCTATGATTGCAGAAGAGGCATACAATTCTAAGCAAGATTCGGTAGACCTGAAAAATATCAATCATATAATTTTTGTAGGCATGGGAGGTTCTGGCGCTCTTGGAGACTTTTTTTCTTCCATACTCTCAAAAACCAAAATTCATGTAGAAATAACAAAAGGATACCACTTGCCAAATACTGCAGATTCTGACACACTTGTTGTTGCAACTAGTGTTTCTGGAGATACTGTGGAAACCCTATCTGTTTTAGATGCGTCGTATAAGACAGGATGTAAAATTGTAGCTTTTTCATCAGGAGGAAAAATGCAACAATATTGTCTTAAGCACAATATAGAATATAGAAATATCACACAGTTACATTCTCCTCGTACATCTTTTACCACATTTTTGTATACAATTCTCAAAGTTTTAAATTCAGTAATTCCAGTGAGAGAATCAGATATACGCGATTCTATTATCCAGTTAAATGAGTTAGGAAAAAAGATTTCTTCTATAAATCTTAATGAAAATAATCCTTCTCTGAGCCTAGCAGAATGGATTACAGGTATGCCTTTAATCTACTATCCTTTTGGTTTACAAGCCGCTGCAATAAGATTCAAGAATTCTCTACAGGAAAATACCAAGATGCATTCCATGGCAGAAGATGTCATAGAAGCTTGTCATAATGGAATAGTAGCTTGGGAAAAGCCATCCAATGTTAAACCCATATTAATTCAAGGCAAGGATGATTATGCTAAGACCAAGGACATATGGAGAATTTTCAAGGAGTATTTTAAGGAAAATCAAATAGATTATAGAGAAATTTTCTCCGTTGAGGGAAGTATTCTCTCAAAGATTGTCAACTTGATCTATCTTCTTGATTATGCCTCGATTTATCGTGCAGTATTATCTGGAATTGATCCCACCCCCA
>JARLFW010000017.1 GCA_031296345.1 Nitrosotalea sp.
AAAGTAATTAACTTGTACGAATTAGCAGATGCAGTTTACGCATTACGTTCTATACCTTCTAGGATGAAAACCATGACTTTTCCTGTCAAGATTTTTTAGTTTAATTAACACTTCTTTACAATTCTACTGAGTTTTTAATAGTTGGATCCATTGAATCCTTGACATGAATAAAAACGGGCCATATCTTATTGTGCTTTTATCAGTCATTGCAGCATCTGTAGTAATTCCTGCTTATGCCGAAGTAACTTCACTTCAAATCGATTCGTCTTTTTACAAAGGAGGGAGTGTGATCCATTTTTCCGGTACCACATTGAGTACTGATTCTCCAAATGTTACCATTGTAATTTTTGATCCAAATGGCAAATTTTTATCGCTCGTATCAGGAATCACCGATAGCAATCACGCATTTCAAGTAAGTGTAGATACTAGTACTCAAAGCAACATGCAACTATTCTCTGTTAAAGGAGTATACAACGCAACTGCTTTTATTGCAAATCAAGCGGCTGGTAAAACTGTTAATTTTGTCGTTTCACCTGACGGTTCACCTGCGTTTCCATCGCCTCCTACAAACTTAGTAGCCACCCCTGCCTCCGCATCTGAAGTTGATCTTAGCTGGACCGCTCCCCAAAATAATGGTGGTCTGTCTATAACAGGATATCAAATTGAAAGAAATGACGGAAGTGGCTTTAATGTAATTGCAAACTCTCCTACAACAACTTACCAGGATAAAAATATGGTTCCTAATCCAGAACACTCGTATCGTGTATCTGCAATTAACTCGGCAGGTTCAAGTGTTCCTTCTAATATCGCACCCGTTATGATGCCGTCTTCTCCAACCCCTGCTCCAACTCAACCTAATACACAAAATATCACTTCATCTCCTGATCAAAACTCAACCCAACCACAAATGTCCATAGACCAACAAATTCAAGAAAGAATTGCTGCTGCAAATAAATTACAAGAACTGCTTAACGGCCAACAATCAAGTCCTTCTAGCACTCAATCTAATCCTGCATCTAGTCAACAACAAAACTCTCAACAAACTATTCAACTCAATGAAAGTATTGGGGTGAATGATAACGCAGCTAATCTAGGTTCTAAGAAATCTAATAGTATGTCAGCAAACAATCTGACTCTGAACAAGTTTGCAAATTTTGATATTAAGACAATACTGTATCCTGCAATTTCGCTTATAGGAGTTGGCATAGTTGTTGCAATACTCTATTCAAGAAAGAAGCGAAAACTTGGCACTGTTGTTAGAGAATCAAAAGAGGCGCATCTTCCAGTTGAACAAACCTTTGAGAAAAAAGATGAAGACTATGCATTGACCATTCTAAAAAATAGATTGGCAAAAGGGGAAATTACTGTAGATGAATTCAAAAAACTAAAAGACGAATTGTCAGAGCCTTAGGTAATTAGTTTTAATCCATCTACTCTGGTCAACTGATCATTGATTTGAGTATCGTTCTCATTACCATATGATATCAGCAATCTGTCTTGGTCTTTGAAGACATAGTCTTTCATATCTGGTACTTGGTGGTGATTCACAAAGAACTTCAATGTGTACTTGTCATTAGTACAAAATGAACGTTGGTCTGGGAATGTAAAACATTTGTCATCCAATCCAATTTTTAGTGTGCCAAAGAGAAATCCCATGGTTACGTTTGCTGCATGCATGTGAACTGTCTCACCGTTTCCTTTTTCAAAATGGATGTATGGACTCTTTAGTTGATATGCAGTAGAAGTGAAATCAAACTGTTGACCATAAATTAAGACTAGTAATCCTGCATGGATGTGAATTCCTCCAAGAGGGCCTGAACCGGGAGGCATTCCTTTTGGTAATACAGTTGATGATAATTCATAGAAATTATAACTGGATATTCCAAGTACTGCAACAATTCCTGCCAAGATGCCTATTGCTATTGCCTTGTTTCTGAATTGTCTCTTTTGTCGTTTTTCGTAAAAACTCTCTCTTTCCTGTACTCGCTCTTCTCTATCTTTTTTTCCCATTTGACGATACAAGTCAAAATTTTACCCTAAATAACAGTATCTGACATGGGACGAATATAGTTTCAAGATTTCATGAAGGTGAGTATAAATAAAATATGCTATGTCAAAAGGCATGGACTGTATCTTCTGCAATATTGTTAATAAAAAACAAGATGCTCATATAATATTTGAAGATGAAACTCATATTGCAATTATGGACAAGTATCCAATACAAAAGGGTCATTCTCTAGTGATGCCCAAATTACATCATGAAAAAATTATTGACATGTCAAATGATGAAGTTGGTGCACTTTTTTCTAGAGTGCCAGTAATTGCGCGCGGTATACTTGCAGCAACAGGTGCAGACGGATTTAACATTGGACAAAATAATGGGAGATCAGCCAATCAGATAATTCCACACGTGCATGTTCATGTAATTCCAAGATATCAAAAGATAGGAAATTCTTGGGCAAGACGAATGATTACTACAAATGATGATCTTGACGAATTGGCAAAAACTATTCGAAATAGAATACTATCGAGATAATTCTGTTACGACTGAATCCATGTCTGATTTTGTCAGACCAACATGTTTTTTGGCATCGTTTCTTGAAATTATTTTTCCATTTTGAAACACTATCATTGTGGGTACTGCCTGAATGTTAAATCTGTCCCAGAGTGGATTTTCATCCTCGTCAATAATTGAACCAACCTTGTTTGCATTCTCAATTTTTGCAGCCTCAAAAGTTGGTTTGAAATTGGAACAATATGGACACCATGTAGCATAAAAGAGAACGACTGTCTTTTTGTTTGATTTTAATACTTTGGAATCAAATTCCTCCGGTGTTACATGTTCCATAAATTTGCGTGAAATTTTAAAATATTTAGAGGTATGGTTTTAGAAATTTGTTTACGATTCCTGATTTGTGTTTTCCATGGCCAATTCTATATGTGATAAAACCATTCTTTATCGCAAAATTATCAAAAGATACGGGATATTCCTTTGAGAGCCCATCTTCATCGGATGTTAATTGATTGAATGGTAAATATGCCAAAGATTGTACATCTGAATGATTATCATTAATCCCGTATGCAAGATGTGATATCTCTACTTCATATCTGATTGGATATGGAATGTTTCCTACTCTGTTATGCCATTCGAGGCCTGTGAAATTCCTAGTCATGGTAAAATCAAACAAATCTGTATTTTGTTGTAAAGTAAACGAATCAGTCTCTCCAGATGTCTCATCTTTGAGATGGTATGAAATTCTCTGCTCCGTTGGAATCATAATAATTTGCCGTAGATATGAATGGCCAACTATTGGTTTGATCTTAAACTCGTATTGATTTACTCCTCCAAATATGGCATGAAACTTGCCGTTGTCATTAAATGAGCAAATCAGATTTAGTTCAACAGGAATTTGCTGGGCATTAAATAATTCTAAAAGATAAAGCATCCATGATTTATCTGGAATCTGATTTCCTAGATCTGATATTATAGTAATAACATCTGAAACTGCACTGACTTGGGGTGGAAATGATAACATGGTATCGTTGTAAACATAACAATGTGATCCTAGCCAGAAGTGCAAGACTAATCTGAGTTTTAAATAATATTTACTAGCTATTGAATGCTAGTGCATACTCTTGAATTTAATTTGCTATCCAAAGTTAATTTCTATATGATTTATTATATTTTGAAAAATTACTGGTTGGGGTTGTATCTTAAAAATGCGCCAACTTTTCCTATACTTGAAAGCATTGCACCATATTCTGTTGATCCTGTAATGACCTCAACTTTTGCACCTGTCTGACCTGCAACAAGATCTAGGTAATCTACAATGTCTCGTTCCGTTGATTCCAAGTCCATACTTTTACAGCCAGGACAAGGCTGACTAAGTAGTTGTTGTATTCTTGGAATTACCTTTGGACGCTCTAAAATCTCGGTCTGGACATTTTGGCATCTTCTACATGTGATGTCAATTTTTCGCAGGTTGGTGTCATCTGTAACTAGTACTGTTTCTACCACGTTTCTTTTCATGAGATCGATAATTTCATTGAGGCCATAAGTTGCAAGACCGTTTGAAAAATGTATGTCTTTGAATAGTTTATCCACCAGTTTTTTCTCCTCTACCATTCTGTAATCTGTGAGGACATCTTGGGCCTTGACAAATGCCTCACGTACTCCTTCTGAACCGGCATAAGAACAATCAAGAGTTGCAAGAATGTTATTTTGTAATCTATATTCTAGATAGTTTTCTCTCAAGAAATTCTCTTTTGTAGGTCCTGGTCCTGAAACTATGAGTCCCTTTACTGGATAAATGTCGATAAAATATTCTCTAGTTACATGCGCTACTCTGTTATAGTAATCATTAAGCTCCATCTCTCTGAGTCTTTCAAATCTTCTAGCAGACTGGCCTCCCTGTCTATGTTTTCCTGCAACACCTGATGATGTCTCTGATAATACGTCTAACTTGTCACCACGCAATAATCCCCATCCTGCATCTTTTGCATCAATTGCTAAAAATCCAATCATGTTGTCATCTCTTAACATTTCTTTGAGAAGATCTACGTGAAAGTGATCATCACATCTGTATAGGAATGTCTGCAATTCCTTTGGAGGCTCGATTTCAAATAATTTTATAACCTCACTTCCAATTGGTCCTCCGCCTTCTGGTGGCAATGCGCCACAAAACATTACCAGTCCCTTATCAGGAGATGATTTGTAGAGTTTTAGTCTCTGGATTACTCTAGACAATGCATCTACAACATGTGTTCTTGTAAGGTCTGACTTGATGTTGTCTGCAGTTCCCTGCTCTTCACGAAGATTGTTTATGACTTCATGCAATGCTTTTTTTGGAGGAACATAAAGTGAGATCAGCTCCGTACCACGTCCTTCTTTATCTGATAATTCTTCTAACATCTTTCGTAGCTTGTATAATTTTACAGAATCTTGTTTTTCTATCTTAGGCTTTACCATGAATTATTACCTTAACTATTTTGGAATTTGGCTAACGCTTGTTGGAATACTGATATTGGTTGTGCGCCTACAATTTTTGTAATATCTTTACCGCCAAATATGATAAAGGATGGTGTTGCATCTATGCCTATTTTCTCACCGAATTTTTGGTTGTCTAACACTTTTTGCTCATATTTGTTATCTGACATGCATTTATCAAACTTATCTAAGTCAAGACCCACCGTTGTAGCAAATTTATCTAATGATTTCTGATTTACCCACCCAGTCTTCTCGCCTGCCCAGTTTTTGTACAATTCATCATGATACTGCCAGTATTTGCCTTGGTCATCTGCACAGTATGACCCTTCTGCAGCCAATACTGAATCTGGGCCATTTAGTGGAAAGTCTCGAAATACAAAGTTGACCTTTCCGGTATTGACATATTGTTGGAGAAATGCATCTTTGGTGTTTTCATGAAATAAATGACAATACGTGCACTGGTAATCTCCAAATTCTACCACTGTAATCTTTGCAGCAGGATCTCCAAGTACCGGTGATCCATTTTGCATTAACATTTGAGGTGTTAGTTCATCCTGCTTGGTTTCATGCGGCATTGTCATGTAATAGACTGCAGCTATTGTAATGATTATTGGTATTGCAACGTAATAGTATCGCTTCACTTTTTTTAGATAGTTTTTCTTTGAATATTAACTATTTGAACATCGGGTCTAATTGGGACTCAAAATTATAACTGGCTCTGGTTTTTTTATGCTTATTTCGGCTTGGCTTATTCTGCTTTTGTAGACCTTGAATTTTTTTCCATTGTCTGACAAGACCCATTTGTCAACTCGTACTAGTGCAAGTTGCTCTAAATCTGAAATCTTTTTGTAAACAGAACTTAGTGGAATTCTGTATTTTTCTGATAATTCAAGAGCCGTCTTTCCATCCTTGATGATTGAAAATAATATTGATCTTGATTGAAGATCCGCTAACGCTTCTAGAATTTTTTGATTCACGTCATATTTTTTGAGTTGTGATAATGGAACTTTCTTTTTCATTATTTTTTGAATTAGGCATGCCTAACTATTTAAACGACGCGGGAGTGATTCTAGAATTCTAGAACTAGTCAGTGATTTAAATAAGTTAGCTCGTCCTAATTAATTCATCATGATTGATTACTGGCAACTTTTGTTACTTGGCGCAATAGCTGGATTTACAATTTTTCTTGGTCTTCCTATAGCAGTATTACAGCACCTTAGTGCAAAAAAGAAAGGATTCCTAAACGCATTTGCACTTGGAATTTTAGTATTTTTAATCATTGATGTTTTTAGCCATGGATACGAGACTGCATCAACTGCAACAACGAATGCATTTTCTGGAAAAGGTCCAATTGGTGATGCAGTGATTGATCTTGCCGCAATGTTTGGCGGCATTGCAATAGGTCTGTTAGGTTTGGTATTGTACGAAACAAAATTGATGACAAAAGCATTTCCTCAGATACTTTCTGTTGATAACCTCAAAGAAGGCGATGACCATCTTCACAGACTATTCCATGATGCAAGTGCATACAAGCTTGCAATGATGATAGCAATAGGAATTGGCGCACACAACTTTAGTGAAGGATTGGCAATTGGCCAGTCTTATGTGGCAGGACAGATAGGACTTGCAATCATATTGATAATAGGATTTGGAGCGCATAATACTACGGAAGGATTTGGTATAGCCGGTCCACTTACGGGAATATTAAAAAAACCAAACACAAAATTTCTTGCCAAAGTGGGATTGATTGGAGGTGGTCCAACATTTGTGGGTACTATGCTTGGAAGTCTGTGGGTATCTAATGTTGCATACATTTTATTTTTATCCATGGCAGGAGGTGCGCTGATCTATGTCTCTATGTTGATGTATAATTCTGGACGAAAACAGACATCCAATAATATTTTAATGATTGGGCTTTTCTTTGGTCTTTGCGCTGGTTTTGTAACGGATCTTATTGTAACACTTGGCGGGGCCTAATTCTTTCTAAATTGAAAAATTACTAGGTAGATATTTTATTTAATTGATTTTTGCTTGAGGCAATTTTTATCTCTCGGGCTATTCTTCGTCCCATACTCATCGGCTCGTCATAAATCAGAGATGAATATGGTGAACCATCGATGTAGAGATTTGTCCCAGCTACAATTCTTGCAGAAAACTCAAACGTTGTAAATATGCCGTTTTCATCATATACGCCTTCAAGACAGAAAGGTCCGGTCATACCTGGAGGGACTAGTCTTTTTGCAGATTCGACAAATCTCTCACCCATTGCATAGACTTCTTCAAGTAAAGATTCTCGCAAGACTAGAGGGCTGTTTCCTATCACATTAAATGATGGAATTAATTCTACATCGATTTGTTCTTGAGCTGGAATTCTACCAAGTCCATCAATATCTGATTCATATCTTCGGTCTACTCCAAAAAATTCAAGTTCTCCACTTAGTTCTGAATAAAAGTATTGTAGATATGCTGAAACTCCTAATGCATATTCTTGCAAATACAAGTCAGAGTCTCCCTTGATTGTCCCATCTCTGATTAACCTGTCTCGTTTTTTCATGTACTCTTCTTCATTTGTTGCCATAAAGTATCCTTTTCCTCCTGCTGCACCATGTCTTTTTGCAATTACTAGACCGTTTATTTCACTTGGACTAGATAATGATCTTGGAATTTTTAATTTAGATTCTACCATGAGTTTCTCTTTCATGTTTCTGTCAGACTCCCATCTGAGAATCCACTTGTTTCCAAAGATTGGAGTCTTGATTGATTCTATTTCTGATGAACTCATCTGAGCTATTAGAGTTCCATGTGGTATGATTACTGCATTATTTTCTTTTAGAATGCTTGAGCATCGCTTATCCATAATTTCAGCAAATGAATCTACAAGTACAAATTCGTCAATGAATCGAAATCTACGATAGAGTTTTTCACGCTTTTTCTCACACACTAGAATGGTTTTGAATCCTTCATCTTTTGCACCCTTGAGGACTTGAAGGGCACAGTGAGAACCTAGAGTGGCTATTGAGGACATGGTATGATAATTTCTAATCTTGGGGGTTTATGAAAGTTCCATGGGTCTACTTGAGATGAAATTGAACACGTCATCAATTATGTCAATTGATATATCCGACTTGTATTCTTGAGGAATGTTTTTCATAATAAAATCGATAACTGATTGACCCTGAGGTATTTCCCCTTTCTCCATTTTTTCTGAATATAGTGAAACTAGATGTGATACAATTATGACTGTTTTTTCTCTACTTGTAAGAACCATGTGTTTAGTTAGTTTTCATTTTAATTTAGAGGTTTGTTAGATAATTGATATCTGGCAAGATTTTTCCATGATACATTATTGATTTTTAAAATAACTCAATGGGTGATATTTTTTATTACATCTGTTCTAAGCTGGCCACAAGCTGCTGCTATCTCCGAGCCCTTTTCTACTCTAACAGTACAATTCACTCCGCCATCACGAAGTATCTGCTGGAATGCAAGTACTCTTTTCCTGGCAGGACGGGAAAATCCTCCCGCAGTTGGATTCATGGGAATCAAATTTACATGTGCTCCATTGCCTTTTAAAATTTGTACTAGTTCTTCAGCAACTTTGTTTGAATCATTTATGCCATCAATTAACGCATACTCAAAAGTTACACGACGTCCCGTCTTTTTGAAATAACGTTTTGCCGCAGATATAAGATCTTCAACTGAATGGGGTCCGGCAGTTGGAACTAGTTTTTTTCGCAATACATCATTTGGTGCATGTAATGAAATTGCAAGCTTGACCTGAATATCTTCATCTGCAAGCTTGTCAATTCCTGCAATAACACCAACTGTTGAAATTGTAATACTTCGTTGTCCTAATCCAAATGCACGGGGATGCGTCAATAGCCTAATAGCTCGTATTGTTTCGTCATAATTTGCTAGTGGTTCTCCCATTCCCATGAAGACAAGATTAGTTACATGTTCTCCTCTTTGACGCAAAAGACTGGCAAAATGTAATACTTGAGCAACAATCTCCTCAGCTTTTAGATTTTTTTCAAAACCCATTTGGCCTGTGGCACAGAACACACAACCCATTGGACATCCAACTTGGGTAGAGACACAAACTGTAGACCGTGGATGAGTCTTGTCCTGCGATGGACTGTACTGCATAAGCACAGTCTCAATTAGAGTGTCATCATCAAACTTGAGCAGTAATTTTGTAGTATGTCCATCTTCACTTGTAATTCTATGAACTTCACTCTGAGTCCCTATGGTATACCCAGATGTAACTAGGGCATCTTGCATCGTAGATGGGATCTGATGCAAGTCCGAGATCTTTTTGGGTGACTCGTGATATAGTGCATGAAGTAGCTGGTCTGCTCTATATCGAGGCTGACCAAGTTTGATAACAAGATTGTCCATCTCCTCTGGTAATACTCGATACAAGTCAGTCATCTTCGAGCATATCTTCTGCGATACTCTATTTTAATCTAAAATGCATGAAATTCATGTAATGCCCAATTAAATTATTATGAATTATGATTAAATTCTTATAACTTGTGATTAAATTTATAAAAATATATAATTTGTTTATTTTTTTGAACTAACGTCTTATTAGGATTGTAGAAAGACAATTCATGCAGCAATGGATTTATTAGATATTTTACTTAGGTTAGGATATACTCGGATTGCACCAAAATCTGACAAGATTTACCATGAATCTATTAAAAAAGGTCTCAAAGTTTTTGGTCAAACATCATACGAGGATTTGATGGCTAAGATTTGTTCAAAAACTGGAATGACCGAAATTGAGTTGATCAAAAATATCCATATGTTTGAGGAAGCATTGAAAAAATTAACCGGAACCGTTTCTGCAAAGATTATGATGGATGTAATAAAAGAAGAACTGATAAAATATACTCATCTAAAAACAATTACTCATAAAATTGATCAAATAATTGCTAAAGTAGAGGAGTACGACGTATATGATTTCATAATTAATACCCCATATACGGCACACATACTTGTGCTTTACAAAAACCAGGACACAATGGATTTTATCGTATCTGATTTTTTTAGTAAAAGGACTAGTGCACCATTTGGACTTGTTTCTGAATTTCGTACAAAAATTAAAGATATCAGGAACATAACTTATGATGTACTATCAGGACAGGACAAGATCGATGTGGTGCCAATCCCTAATACATTCAAGATTAGGTCTGGCCCTGATGTAATTCCAAAATCAGCATCTAATGAAACTGAAAGGGACCAGAAAAGGGCTATTAAAAAATTGTCTGACTGGATTCATAATATGCACGCGTGTAATATTTCTGGGTTTCCTACTAGATTTGCAGATTATGATTGCAGTTGGTACATCCGTAACGAATTTGGTGCAGAACACCTGCGTCTGGAATCTTCATTTGGTGTAAAACCATATCAACAAATTATCTTCATATGTGGTTATGATATTTCAAAAATTCCAACTCATGATTTTACATCCTTGATAAAATGTCACGGTTATGTAATTTTAGAAAATGAATCTATTGAATTATACCAAGCACCTGTAAAAAACTGATTACTCTATCATAATGTTGACAATTTCTTGCCTGATCCGTACCTACATTGTTATCTTTTTGCCATGATTTGTTTTTGTAACCTGACTTAATCAAATGAATTTGATAGTGTTAACACATTTTTCACTAGACGATCCTTATAGCAAAAAGTCTCAAAAATAGTACTGTAGTAAATGAAAATACAACATGCTGTAATGATAGCTGTGGTTATAGCTGTAATTAGTCTGGGATTGCAAGTTGCAAGTAACACAAAACTGCAATCGGATATGAAAAATATAAATTTCAAGACTTCGGAACATGATGTTGCAATACAGCATCTCACCATTGGGCTAAGTGAGAGTGTACAAATGAGTGATCTAAAAAACAAAACAGCGGAACAAGACAAATTGATACAATCTCTTTCAAATGATCTAAGTATCAGTAAACAAATTGTGGAAAAAAATAATGCCACAATTACCCAACTTCAACAAAATACTGAACAGCTGAATGCTGAACTTAAATCACTTAGTGAGAGGCTTACATCACTTGAACATAAAATTCCTTCACCATCACCTCAACCATCTGTGAATGCTACAACTCCAATCATAAAACAAAATACAATTAATGTTCCAAGTCAAAGTCCATTTCCGATAAATCAGACAATTTCTATGACAAAACCTGCGATAAAAATAATATCCATCACAATGTTTCCCAACCCATTAAAAGTTGGAGACAAACCCACATTTACAGTGACATTTCAGAATATCTCAGATAAGGAAATTCAACAAACCCTCGTAGGGTGTGGAGCTGTTCCTTCTTTGCAATGGGATATTTATCCATCATCTAGTGTGCAAAATCAACCCGCCCCAAGTAATGGGCTGACTTGTCCACCCATCATGAGGACTATCAAACCAAATGATGTCTCTGTTGCAAGTGGGTATACCACAGGTAACGGATTATACCAGATAACAAAGGCTGATGATCTAAATGTAATCCTTAGAATGAGCCTTGGGGATGGAAGCATAAGCGGCATTCAGACAACAATAGCGTTTAACGTAATTGCTAAATAAAATATTCTAACAATCTTTGGACAAAAATTAATCACGTTGTTGTCTTATTTGGAATTTTATCAAGAAATTAGACACAACTCGCAATCACAAAGTATCTCTGGATTGTCTTTAGCGTGACACTTGCTATGTTGGCCAGCTTGGCATTGAACACATATTGCATTTTTGCCTTCTAGTTTGGTATATTTTGGAGCACCATCAAAACCAAATCCTCCATCTTTTGGGCCAACCATTGTACTATGTTATCTTGACTTGTATTTCTACATAGCAGTAATTGTCGGTACTATTTTGCTAATTTTTAAAAAAACTCTTCATATGTAATAGCAATACTAAATATCGTGGCAAATGCCATTATTTAGTAAATCATGTCAGGATTGAATATCTAATGCAAGACCAAAAAATAACATCATCTAAAAAATCAACCCAGGCGGAATTCAAGGCCCTTGTAATAAAGCTAGTAATTTTGATAGCAACAGTAAGGATAAGTATCGCATTATTTGAGGACTTTTTTGCGCCAAACCTGGGATTAAGGCATAATCACATTCTGATTGGAGAAACGATGGCTACAATTGTTGTATCGTTTATAGTAATTACTTCGATTAGAGGCGTTTTGAAAAGAGCTCCGACAAAAATTCCGGCTCACCTCATTGCAAGTATTTCGTTTTTTTCAATCATAATTATATCATTAATTGCATCATTGATACTGCTCTACATATGGGGTGTATCACCTCAAACGATTCTCGTCGGAGGAGGAGTTGCTGCAATAGTTGTAGGTCTGGGAGTTTCAACAATAGTAGGAAACATACTTTCAGGAGCTCTTATGCTAACTACGTTTCCCGCAAAGATAGGGGATTCAATTTACATTGTAAATGACAACGTACATGGAACGATTGAAGAGATAAGCGCACTATATACAAAGATCAATACGGCTGATGGAACTGAATACATTGTTCCAAATTCTGCAATAATTCAGGGAAATGTACGCCTCATAAAGGAAGAACCTTTGAGAACACTGTTGCCATATGTAGAAGGTGATAAAATCGAGTTGTCAAACGGTTCGGAAAAATTTTCAGGTGTTGTTACCAAGATAACTTCGAGATTTACAACTATTCTTGATAGTGACAAAGAGATAATCGTTGCAAATAGATCTATTTTGGAAGGCACTTCGATCATAATAAAAAAATCAAAGACTGCATCAACGTGATTTGTTGGAAAGAATAAGTTGTACGAAAAATTTAGTGTGAATTATGCGTAGCAAATAAAAGCAATCAGTTGTGAAGCACAAGAAGTATGAGAAAATCGCTTTTTCTATTTGTATTGGTATCATTACTTCTAGTTTCTTGTACCATTACAGATGCATCTGCCAAAGGCTGGGCAAAATCTGAACATCTGCCAACTGTACGACATACTGCAATCAATCCTGGTAGCGTAAAGATATGTGGGGATCATAAATGTGGTCCTTTTGAGGATATGACAAAATCCCTTCATAACAAACTGAAGTAGAGTCAGTCATTTCAAGTTAAACCGTACCAAACGAAAATTCCAAATTGGGTAAAAGGTATGTTCAACT
>JARLFW010000170.1 GCA_031296345.1 Nitrosotalea sp.
CAAATACAGTATGCCATTTTCCATCATGTGGAAAGAGCGTATCCATTTCCTTTATTTTGGCATTTGTTGGAAAAGCATTGGTTAGTGCACCCCATCTAATATTAGGAACTTTGGGCATAATCTCATTGATATCTCGCATATTACGATATAATACAAAATCATGGGATAAAATACTATGCATTCATGATATAAAATTACAAGTATGAAAAATTCCACGTGTTATTTCAGAGTGACTGATTTGTGTTATCCCTAGTCAATTAATTCAGGGGTATTGAATAACTTGCATGACAACAATAGTTGGAATCAAAACTAGAGACGGGGTAGTACTTGGTTCAGACAAAAGAGCAAGCAAAGGCTTTTTCATCGGATCTAAAATAGTACAGAAAATTGCAAGGATAGATGATACACTAGCTGTTGCAATTGCAGGCCAAGTCTCAGACGCAGAACATATAATCAAGATGGCAAAGGCAGAGCGCAGACTCGTGGAATTAAGAAGAGGATTTCCATTGAGCATAAAAGAATCTTCAAGGCTTATTGCAAACATTGCATATTCTGGCCTTAGAAACTACCAGCCATATTATGTAGAATTGCTGGTAGCTGGAGTAGACAAGGAGGGGGCGCATGTATTTGCAGCAGACATGAGCGGTGCAGTCATGGAAGAGGACTTTGCATCATCTGGCTCGGGTTCACCAATTGCATATGGAGTGCTAGAAAGCTTGTACAACAAGGATGTAACAAATAGTCAGGCAAGTGAGATTGCATCCCGTGCAGTATCTGCAGCAATGGAGAGATACCCAGGTTCTGGAAATGGAATAAACATTCTAGCAATACAGAATTTGCCAAAGGAGGTTACAGCATAAATGTCTGAATCTCAAAACAGTGGAAGATTTCCATTCTATGGACCACAGGGAAGACTAGTACTAGTAGATAGTGCATTAGAAGCAGTAAGCAGAGGTTCAACTACAATAGGAATCAAGACACCAAACTTTGCAATGATTGCAAGTCAGATAAAACCAACGCATCCGTTGATAGAACCATCGGAAAAAATATTTCCAATTGACTATCATATTGGTGCCACAGGTTCTGGGTATATCGGAGACATCTTGCAATTAATTGATACATTACGTCTTGAATCGCAAAAACACAGATTGACATACGAGACTCCAATAGATGTAGACTCGCTTGCAAAACATCTGAGCAGTTTTCTCCACAACTATACAACATATGCAGTAAGACCTCAAGCCGCATCTGTAATTATCACAGGAGAAGACCAAACAGGAATCCAAATGTATCAAGTAGATCCAAGTGGAACTTTCTTTAGAGGGTCTGGATTTGCAATAGGCCAATCTTCTGACATTGCTCTTGATGTCATTACAAAGGAGTATGCAAAAGACATGAAACTGGAGCAAGCAGTAGAACTTGGAAGAAAGGCAATAGAAAAAGCACTTGGGGACAAGCCCATAGTAGAAACAGGAATAATAGAACCAGGACAGGCATTTCGCAGAATACGTACAGAAAACACCTAAGCCTTTTCCAAAGGCATTCATTTTTATTTTTTTAAAATGTCACATAAAAAAAATACAGATAATCTAAAAAATTATCCTGTTCTATATTCATGCATAAGAATTAAGATCAATCTTAAAATATGATACATACATAGCTATATCCATGCAAGGTTCAAGTGCATTAGATAAGTACGATTTAAAGAAAGCCCACAAAGCTTTGAAAATGTTACTCATTGATAGAAGTAATGAATTTCGAACATTTGCCCAAGGCATTGGATATCCCACAAATACAGAAAACTGGGAAGTAATAGTCTTGAATTTTTGCCTTGATTTTGTAGAGTGTTTCAAGGAAATGGCTGGTGAGAGTGCACTTGACCACAATCAGATTCACAAGTGTATGACACATATTAGACAGATTACAAGGGGCAAATCAAACATGACTGAAGTTACACACCTTGAGAATACCGCATATCTAATTGCAGAAGACTTCAAATCAATTTACAAAAGAATGGAGTAAGGTCCAACTTTACTGCATAGATAGATTTAGTGAATTGATTAACATCTGAGGATTCTTAATTATAGTGACCAAAAGAGCGATAACTGTTTGTATCACCAAGTCTCTCTTGTCTTTCTTTAAGCAGTTTTGTTATCTGCTCTAGTATTTTATGAGCATTGATTATAGACTCGGACTTGAGTTTTGGCCCCAAAGCATCACTTTCTACAACTGCATATCGTGAGACAAGTTTGAGATTTACATGGTACTTGTCACTACTTGCCCATTGTAACACATATCCACCATCACCTTCAACGATTCCTATCCAACGTAGAGTGCCAAACCATTTTCCAAGTAACTTGTTTACCACATCCTCTACTTTGATATCAGTTGGGATGTACAGCTGGAGTATCTGTTCAAATTGGTCGTACTGGTGTGAGATACTCTTTGTTAGATTTTCAAGATCAATTCTAGACTTTTTGACAAGTACAGAATCCAAATTTTTCGTAAGTTTGTAACCATAATCTGTTTTTTTTACCAAACCAGCACTTTCCAGTCTATGCAATGAACGTGTTAGACTTTGTTGGTGAATCCCTAACTTTCGTACAAGTCCATTGAATGAATATTGGGTATCATTAACATCGCTGTCCTGATTTAATAGCGACAAGACTTTTTTGTCATTTGTCTGAAAATCATCTAGAGATACATCTGCAGAATTATCAATTATAATCTGGACCATTTTATCATCCACCTTGACCTCTTTTTCGTTTGTAGGTTTGTCTTTTTTTTCTTGCGAGTCTTTGTTTTCCATTTCTTACTCCAATTGGTCCTATTACTTATTTAAAACTAGTTTATCTCTTACTAGATCTGATTCCAATATTATAGAATTTACAGATTTTATTATATTACTTGCATTTTCTAACATTGTATAACGAGGTAGATTGAATCTATTTTTTCGAGACTTTGCATTCCTTGAATTTAATCGTAGTTTATTATTACAACACGGACAACGTATTCCAGATGATGATGCGTCCACAAATATTTCACATACAGAGCAAGGTCTTTGTCCCACTGCAAACCTAAATCCTCCCAATGGTTTTTTTGCTGCAAACCTATAGCAAATTCCTTTGCACTTCAAGTTCTTTGTGATCATATACAGTACTACATTTCAAATAAAATAGACTAGGATCTGCAAAACCTAGTCACAGGTGTTTTTATACTCATCCAAAAAATAAATACCGTCATTAATCAGAAGAGAACCATTGGTTGACATTTGGACTTTTATTGCAATATCAATTCCTACAATGGTCTTTCTAGGAATGCGGCATGCCCTTGATGTTGATCACATCACTGCAATAGACAATCTAGTACGTTTGCATAATGCAGTTAAAAAGTCAAGATGGGTAGGTGCGGGATTTAGTGCAGGACATATGGTATCAGTATTGGGAGAGATGATTTTCATAATTTATGTAATTGGTAGCATAACAAGTGCAGACAAACTTGCGTTTTGGGGTGGAGCGATTGGCGCCATTGCCTTGGGAACGATAGGTGGAATTAACATCTATTCAATGAAAAAATGGGGAAAAAGTGGTTCTGCCATACTCTCCAGTAAGATTCTAAACAGAACTGGAATTTTAGGACCTGTTGGATCTGCGCTGGTTACGGGATTGGTCTTTGGCCTTGGGTTTGACACTGCTACACAAATTTCTGCAATTACATTGTCTGCAGTAGCATCGGCTACAGCTGGAATACAAACAGCGCTGATTCTTGCAGGATTCTTTGCTCTTGGAATGATTCCAGTAGATACTTTGGATAGTGTCATATTGCGTTCTGCATTTTCAAAGATACTTCATGCAAAAGGCTTCAGATACATGTCATATGCCTTGAGTGAAATGGCCTTGACAGTTGCATCAGTTGCAGCATATGGAGTACTGACAAATTCAGAGATACTTCCTAAAATAACAGGTCCAGTTTTAGCAGTGGTAATAGTGTCAGCATCATTTGGGTATGCTTTTGCTACAAGGAAAAAAATTTAACTAAATTTCACATTGGATTTTTTATG
>JARLFW010000171.1 GCA_031296345.1 Nitrosotalea sp.
CAATATGTTGGTCAACTAAGAAGAACAATGTCAGGCATTTATGTATGCACTCATTGGATTGATGTGTCGTGAAAAACTTAGGGCTAAGCTTGGATAGAACCAGTATGTGTTGGCAGTATATGACAATCTCTGCAGACTTACAATGCCTATTGGAAACAAGTACATGCTTTTGTTAACTTGGGGACCTGATACTTCACTAGACATATTAAAAAATATTCGAGATGCATTAAAGTAAGTTTTTTTCAATTTTGTTCATACAAGAATGATATTTTGAAGTAACATTATAGAAAAAGAAAGATAGAATATAACAAGGATTTAGGATATTTCTGAATTGGAAAGAGAAACTAGTTTTTAGATTTTGAGAATCTAGTTACCTTTTCTTTTTCTAGTCTTTGCACCCTTTTTTCCTGCTGCTACATAAGATGCGTGTGTTCTATTCTTTGCAGCTTTCTTTCCTGCTGCTACATAAGATGCGTGTGTTCGTTTTGCCATACTGGTATACAATGTATCAAGTCATTATAGAGATATAGTCGTCAATTGTTGCCTTTTTGCTGGAATTTTTTAATGATAAATCTATAGGACAACATGGAAGCATGTCAAGGAAGTTACCATAGGATTGCAGTATCCAACCTTTGCAGATTTTTCCGCATTGGCAAGAGAACTACTTTTTTGATTTGGCGTTATCTTGCTCTTTTTTTCTTTTCTTTGCTTTGTTTGATGTTTTACTCATGATAATTTCTTGTAATATACGAACTTAAGATGTCTAGTAAAAAAAGATAGATAAACCGAATGTGTTATAGTATGGAATAATTCTACCAAGTGTGTGAAGGCAGACAGTAATCTAGTGCCATGGAACAAGAAGCATTTTGCTATTGTCACACTTGTCACAGTCGCATCTGTTGTTAGCATATTTATTGCAAATAATGTCATATTCAAGACTCATTCTTCTGCCATATTTTGGATTATTCCATTTCTGATATGGATGGTCTTTAACTCAAAAAAAGGCAAGTTTGGGAAAAAATACTATGGTCCTCTACCATGGTCAGTTGCAGTAGTTGGTAGTGCATTAATCATAATACTTGTCAGTAGTATGAAATGACAGTTCTCTAATGTTTTCAAATATTAATTTTAATTTGATTGCATTTTAGTTACTACTTTGTTAAAGTCATTTATTGGAACAATCTTGACTGTACTTATTGCAGATATTCCTACGTTTATGCACAACTGTTCTATATCATGTGCGTTCTTTGCATCTACGATTATTACCCATTGATGCTCAAGGACAGAGACGTAAAAGCCCACTATCTTTAGTATGTTTAATTTTCTCTGATTTGCTTTTATTTTTCTTTGAATTTCTAAAAATATCTTCTTGCTGCTCTTATTGTGTAAAGGGCATAACTCTGGACTATGTACTGCTAAAACTCCAAAAAGCACTAGTGTTTTTTTTATAGTTATTTCTAATAAATCTTAAGGATTATTCAACTCGGACTCTAAGGAAATTGCTGAGGGTTTTTTATTTTCAAAAATTGAGGTATAGTTAAACAATCTCTTGCAGACTCGGGAGACTGGTTAACTTCTACCTGTCATGGCACATATTACGAATGTTCATGACCTATAATAAATAACTTGTATTTCTTTATTGGTATGTGTGTTCTAAACAAGCTTGGTGTATAGCAAAAAAAAGATTTTTAGAAAACTAGACTAATTAAATTATAGTCCTATACTGTTAATTGCACTTCCAGAATTTGCGTCAATTATGAGAATTATCTTCTTGCCCTTGTGATCATACTGTGCAAACCATATTGGAACGTGTAATAGCTCGCCGCTTGCTACATCTTCTTGGGTGTCCATTTGTCTAATCATATGGTATTTTGCATGCACTCTCTGAGATTGTATTTGGTCAACAATGTTTTTTGCCTGGTTTTTTGCAGTATCCTCGTTAATATCACCGTTCAATATTTTGATTGATTTTGGAACCTTTTTTGAATCAAAATCAGTTTTGTTATCAAAAGAAAATTCGTAATCATGAGGCTGGTAAGCGGTCAGGGATTTTACTGCTATAACAGGACAGTTGTAACTTTCGTCATATGTGTATGCTTTTGTTGCAGTATTATTCATCATTCCACCTCCTCCCATCATCGTACCAAATAGCATACCGTTCATCATACCACCTCCTCCAAATCCTCCTCTTCTAGAGCCACCTCCAAGTGCACCTCCCATCATACCTGCCATGGCTGCAGTTGCAGCAATACTTCCAATCTCTACTGCGATATCTGTTGCAATTAGATTTGTTTTTTCCGTTACCGGAATAATCCAGTAAGGTACCATCAGAAAATCAATCTCTTCCAATGTAGAGCTTTCCTGAAGATGTCTATGTAATAGACCCTTATCCATCATCTGGCGTAATCTTGCAGTTATCTGATCGTTATCTGATATTGTTATTGGCAACATGGAATGTTTTGCAATATTTTGCCATCCCTTATTTTCTAGACTAATACTACTTCCACAATACTCACATGTTATTACCATCTCTCCAAATTTTGGGGTTATGGGGGCACCACAACTTGGACATTTTACTTCCTTTGTTTCTTCCCCTACGTCTTGTTTGGCTGTTACAACTGGGATTTGTTTTGCACCGCATTTTACACAAAAGACTGCATCATCTGGAAGTTGAAGACCACATTTTACACAAAACATATCTTATACACTTGATTTTACGGCATTTCCACAATGTGGACAGAATTTGGAATCAACTGCTATTACATTATTACATTTTGAACATGTCATACCCTGAGGCTTTTGTACAGTCTGTTGTTGGTCTGCACCACAGCTTGGGCAGAAATTACTAGATACCGGCATCATCATACTACATTTTGGACATTGTTTCATTGGGGACTGGTACATTCCCTGTCCCATTTGTCCTGCCATTGCATATCCAATTCCAGAACCTGCCCCAAAACCAACTCCGAGTCCAGCCATCGAACCCGCTCCGCCTGATGGGTTTTTTGCAGCTTCTGTCATTGCCTGACCTGCTTGATATTGCATATAGTTAACCCCAAGTACAGACATCTCTCCTTTTGTATTGATTGCCTTTTGTACTTCATCAGGAATGCTGATTGTTAATCCTGATATCTTGTTTATTTCAATTCCATATTGGCCAAAACTTGATTGTGTATTAGACAATACAACTTGCTCGATGTTTTGCAAATTAGATGCAATATCAGTTACTTTCATTCCATTTTCTTTCATCTTTCCAAGTGCATTAAACAACAAAAGTACCAGCTGTTCTTTGAGTCGTGATTCAATTGCATCTGATGTCTGCATTGCAAATGTACCAACAAACTGATTTACAAAATTCTCTGGAGATGATATTTTCCACCTAAATTCACCAAATATTCGTAAATTTACGATACCAAATACCGGATCAACGAATTGGTAAGGCCCTTGTGAGCCAAACTTTCCATCAATATACCTATTTTGTAAATAATAAACTTCAGCAGCTTGCTGGACTCCTGTGAAAAATTTTAACAGTCCACCTACAATAGGGGCATTAAAATCTGTTAATGCATACCTGCTGGGCTTGTCAAAATAAGTGAGTACTTTACCATCTCTAAAAAATACGGCAATCTCATCTTCTCTTACCACAATATTATCATTGAGTTTAATCAAACGTGGAACTTTCCACATTATGTTACCTTCCTTGTATTGAGATTCCCACTCGATAGTAGTTGAACCGATTACACTTCCTCCCAGGCTAGGTTCTTTTTTACGTCCAAACATTTACTGATACCTCATATCATTGATCATTTTTATCACTTTGTAACAAGGATGCTTTGTACTGAATCAAGTCTTTTTTTCCATGAATTGTCAAGTTCGTCCAACATTGATGAAATCTTGGATGTAATCTCTTGTGTTGATTTACCTAAATTATAATCAGAGATAGAATTAGAGCATGCTGTAAAAATCTGCTCAGATGTATTGACTGAATTAAAATCATATTCGTAAAGCTTGTTGAGAACACCCTCGTCTATTCTTATGTTGGGAGAAATTCCTGCCGAGCCTTGTTGGGCATGCTGTATCACTCCAGATATTTGTTGAGTTTGAGATATAGTGCTACCCACCAGGGTAAGATTATTAGAATCATTTTTTGCAACCATGGCTTTTCTCAAATCTTCAAGTTTTGTTTTGGAATCATTTAGCTTGTCAGATATCTGCTTTCGTAGTAATTGATCTGCGGCTCTAATATCTTCAAGTGTACGATATTCATTAAGGCCAGGAATTTTTAATTGTAATTTTTTTAACATCCCTCTATTGTCTTCTACTATTTTTCTGATATCCGGGGTGTTTTCAGGCATTGTATCTTTAATCCATATAATAAAACTTAAAGATTCCGAGAACTTTGTTAGTGAAACCTTCATTTTTGAATAGTTGATGAAATTTTCTAAAACAAATTTTTTCACTTGGGATAAAACTTGAATTCTTGATACAACCATTTGGTCTCTGTAAATACTGTTATTTTTAGATAATTACTTTATTCTCATTACTGCAAACAAGGCTTTTGGATATCGGTCTAGTGTTCCTTGGTATACAGTATCAATTATTGTATCTATAACAAAGTCTTTGCCAAAAATATTTTTTATATCTGGAATAGAAAACCTGTAAGGACCGTAGGTTAGTGTTTCTTCTTTTATGCTAAAGCACTTTAAAAAGAATAATCCATCTTTGTCAAGTATTTCATGTATGGTTTTGGCGTATGAGTCCCATTTGTCATTAGACAAAACATGAAAACAGCCCCTGTCTAGAATGTAATCAAAACTGTTTTTCTCTAGTTTAGAATCCAGTATGTCGTCTACTAGAAAATTTATCCTTGCATCTAGTTTTTTTGCTTTTTGAATAGCGTTAACTGACAAATCTGTGCCAGTTACAGTAAAACCCAACTTTGCAAGCTGTATTGCTTGTGTTCCAGGACCAGTTCCTAGATCAAGAAATCTTCCCTTTGTAATCTTTCTCTGTTTTAATTCATGTTCCAGATCAGAGTCTAGTTTTTCATGGTACCACGGCATTGTGGATACGTCTTGCTTGTAGATGTCATTCCAGTTGGGGAATCTGTCTTGGTTCAATGGTAAATTTCCAATTTATGGTGAAACGTTGATGATTCCTTGTTTAATTAGAAATTGTAATGCTTGGATCAAATCGCTGTCAGACAATTGTCCTTGTGCATACATTCCAAATATTCCCTTGACCCAATTTGGAATCTTTGCAGGCGATGGCGGAGGTGTAGGAATTGGTGTAGGTACAATTGGCGGTGTTGAAGGAATTGTTGGCATTGTTGGTGATGCAGTAGATGATGGTTGGTTTGTTAATTGTGGCATGGTTGATGCCTGCGTTGTTTGCTGCAATATTGTAGTTGTTCCAGTAACTCCGGTATAGTAAAATGTTGTAGTAACAGGTGAGATTAATCCAGAACGTGCTTCAATAGTATATTTTCCAGCACTTGACCAAATTGGTCCAGTTATGTGAAATGATATAGAAAATGTACCATCTGGGACAAGCAGTATCTGTTCTATTTTGATTAGATTCTGACTAGGATTAAAAGCTCGAAGAGTTAGTACTGTAGAATCTTGTGGATTTGTAACATGGCCTGTTAGTGTTACAGTATCGCCATAATTGTAAGAAGGCTGGTCTGTCTTTATGGTTATAATTGAATTACTTGAACTGGTATCATTACAGTCAGCGCATGCCAAGTAGGGATTGGTCTCTGCAAAAGCAGGAACTGCAAAGATTGCAACTAGAGTTGTTAATGAGGCAAAAGTGATAATTGGTAATATTTTGGAATAGTCCAGAATCGATTTGTATAATTTCGTTCTAATAAACCAGATCTCAGGTTTTCAGGGAATGTAATATTGAAGTTATCAGGGTTGGAAATTCTATAAATCATTATAAGATATGCCATATTTCTACTCTCAATGGTTTCTATTAGTGAAGATGACAAGATTGCCTTTGTTACATGCATAGAAGTAGTTTTGATGAAAAGAGGAGATGTTAATCATAAACTAGTACTTGCAAAACTTAGTGCCCGTTATTACTGTGGAATTGATAAATGTCTAGAACACCCCGAATACTTGAAAGATGTAATGAAAGAGGTATACGGAGATGACTATAATTCTGTTTTAGATGCAATAAGTTTGGAAGTTGACAAGCTAGAGTATATTGATGAATTCAAAA
>JARLFW010000172.1 GCA_031296345.1 Nitrosotalea sp.
CATCACTTGTGCCACAATATGAAACACCGCGAGCGCTAAATTCCTGTTCTCCCTTGACACCAATCTTTCTTGGAGTAGCACCTGTTGCAATAATTACCGTGTCAGCTTCATATTCTTCTGAATAAGTCAAAATCTTAAACGGTTTGTGTCTGAAATCTACGTTTACTACTTCGTCATCAATGATTGTAGTTCCAATTCGTACAGCTTGCTCTCTCATCGCAGTCATCAATTCTGGTCCGAGAATCCCTTTAGCAAAGCCTGGGTAATTTTCTACTTCTGTTGTAAGCATTAACTGGCCTCCTGGCAAAACGCCAGAGATTATGAGGGTGTCACGTTTTGCACGCGATGTGTATATTGAAGCTGTATACCCAGCTGGACCTGCACCAATGATTATCACATCAAACTTTCTTTTTGTTTCAGGTTTTTTGTTCTCCGATCTTATCTCAGCTTGCACAAATCAAACTCATTCAAGTTCATATTTAAATTATTCATGTTTTTTAATTGATTCGAGAATTTTTTGATGAGTGTCACAGAGTCTTCCTAATTCAATTTGAGCACGTATTAGATCTTCTTGCCAATGCGCATTGTTTAAAATACAATCCTTTGAGTCACAAAATGGCTCTGCTGTCAAATAATAAAAAATGGCCTGAAGTGCATACCCTCTTACAACTTTATCTAGATTCTTGTCATGGTACTCTAGAAACTTGCCCTTGAATTGCTCTTTTAATGCATCCAAGTTTAGACCCTGTGCAATACTGTGATACATACTGATGTAATATGCACGTGGTTTTGCTGGTGCCTCGATTATTCCCGTAGTTGAAATTATTGAAGGATTTGAGCATATGGCTGCTCTTCCATGATATCTATAATCTTCATAATCATAGGTGCATGTGAGCCTTGTAGTAAAAATGAGGTGAAAATAATCTGAAGACAATTCCTCTTCAGGAATTATCTTTTTTAAGATATTTTGTATCTCAAAACCGTCGTATAGTATAATGTTGTTTAAAACAGAACTGTTGGCAAAAGATTCTTCTTCAAAATTAATTTCTTCTTCTGTTGGGGGATGCCTTTCAAAGGATGAATATGGGTTAAAAATACGAGATGATGCCAACTCGTATGCGGTATTTCTATCTGATTTGAAATGCTCAAAGAAATTTTTTCGTACCTCCACTGGTATATCTAATGTTTCTTGTATGAACTTGGCAAGATTATTGATCTCAATTTCTGGAACAGATAGCTCGTCATAGAGGAAAACTTTGGATATTTTCAACAAGTGATTTTGAAATCTAATTGATTTATCTTCTTAGTTCTTTTAGCTTTGCAGCAGTAACTTCAGCGGCCTTTTTGCCTGATAATAGCATAGAGCCATAGGTTGGACCCATTCTTGCCAATCCATAAGTTTCAGTAACTGACATGCCAGAAATGACTAGCCCTGGGAATACCTCGCCTGTCTTGTACACTACTCTGTTTTCTCCATCATCCACCCACATTGGATCCATTCCTTTCCATTCGACAAGCTTTCTGTCTACCAGTCTTTTTACTGCAACAGAATCGTGACCTGATGCATCAATGACCATCTTGGCTTCTAGTGCAACAGGATCTACACATGTGATGTTTCTTGGAAGTGCAGATACGGGCATCCAGTTTACTACAACTCCTGCAACTCTGCCGTTCTTTAGAACCAAATCATCAAACTTGGTTAATTGTAAAAACTTTACACCCGCATCACATGCAGCTGCAATTAATTTGGATACTGCGTGTGGACCTGGTGTTAGAAAGAGACCTTCAGAAACTTGCTTGTATGGAATCCCCAACTCGTCCCAGATCTTTTGTGCTGGAGCTCTTACTGTTACTGGATTCATCATATATCCTCCCAGCCAATAGCCACCGCCTAGGTAGTTGTTTTGCTCTATGACGAGAACTTTGAATCCCATTAGAGATAGTTCTCTACTTGCAGTAAGTCCTGCAGGGCCTGCACCGATTATAATTACATCTGAATCTGATCTATCGATTAGAACTGAATGAAATTCATTGGCAATTGCTCTAGTAATTTCAACTTCTCTTACATCTGTAAAAATTTTTGGAACTTCTTCTTTCTGAGTTGTACTCTGCATAAAAAATCATCCTCCGTTTAGCACATTAATAGTTTGCTCAGTTTAGAAATGAATCTTCAAAAGCCTTGATACATTCTCTTATGTGCATCTTCTTTGATGGGTTTTTGAAGGCATATGCAGAAATAATGTCTATTTTTGCATAGTCTTTGTTTGAAAGGGATTTCTTGGCAGCTCTTATCGAATCTATTATGACATTACAACCGTTTGTACTGTCGTTTGTTTTTAATGCAAGATCTAATTCAATTGGTGAGTTAAGAAAACCTCCTGCTTCCATCCAGTAGTAGCTTACTCTGGAATCCCCTAACTGTTCTGCATATTCTGTAGTGCCTGCAGTAGATCTGAAGGGGATGGGAGATTCAATTGCAATAGATTCTGTTTTAATCTGTCTTTTTCTCTCTCTTGTCTCTTCTGCCATAGTATTCTGGGTATCTTGGTTTCCACCTACATCAAGCTGATATGCTTTTTGTAAAAATATTCCTCTGCTTGCCATGAAATCTATCATGCCTCTGTGAAATGCAGTACCTCCAAATTGACTCATCAGATCATCACCCAGTATCGCAATTCCTTTTGATTCAAATGATTTTCTTATCTGGTCTGTAACTGTATGTGCAGCTGTTGCATTAAAGAAAGAACATCCTGCATCTAATGCGGCTTTGGCATATTTTTCACTACTTTTTTCCATTCCGGATGAAATTAGATTTAAAACAAAATCTGGTTTTGTATTCTTGAGAGAATTTACAAACTCGTCATAGCTTGCGGATTTTATCTGGCCGTTTTTTGACACATGTGGAGGTGCAGTATCATCTGCAATTCCTGGCTGTACTGTGATATTGCCAAAGTCTGTTTTGTGATTTTTTACTAGCTCGCTTATTTTTTTTCCTACTTTTGAAGCATCTATGTCATATGCCGCAGATACTGAAAAATCATTTAGTGTCAGTCCTGCCACTTTTGGATGCCACAGGCCCTGTGTAGAATTTTTATAAAATTCAAAACCTTTGACAAGTGTAGTAGCTACATTGCCAACACCAACTAGTGCTAGACTTATCTTTCCTGTCACGGTGTTTTTTTCTTGTCGGTCACCATTTAACTCTTTTCTGATTAGTTGAAACTAACGAAGTTTCCTTGATGAGTTGTGAATAAAATGTGCAACTTTTGCCACAAATATGTAATGTTTAACTAAAATTCCCATAATACAAAATTTATATGCGTTCTGAAGACTAGCTATCAATAATTGAGCAACACAAACGTAAACCAGCCCAAACATGATAATCTTCCAAAACACAAAATAAACTGGGGAAGGCTTGACGAAGCAGAGAAATTTGCAGAACAGGTAAAGTTATTCCGACAAGGAAATCTTACCCGAGATGATTTCAGACGTTTTAGATTACAACACGGTGCATATGGCAGTAGAATGACTGATGATTATAGCATGATTCGACTAAAACTTCCTGCTGGCGAAGTTTATCCTGAACAATTAGATAAAATTGCAGAACTGAGTGATTCTTTCTCAATTGGAAGTGCACATGTGTCCACCAGACAAAACTTTCAACTTCACTGGGTTGCTTTAGAAGATGTATCTGAAGTTCTTAGAGGACTTGCAGAAGAAGGGATAACCACAAGAGAGGCATGTGGAAATTCTGTACGAAGTATAATGTGTAGTCCTCTTGCAGGTGTTTGTCCAGAAGAGATCTTTGATCCTACTCCATATGCAGTTGCGACAACTAAATTTCTTTTAAGAAATCCAATGAGTCAACTACTCCCAAGAAAGTTTAAGATCAATTTTACCTGCTGTGAAAAACATGGGATGGCAAGAATGGTAGACATTGGTTTGATTCCACAACATGCAGAAATAAATGGTAAAACACAACGCGGTTTCAAAATTTTCCTTGGAGGTGGACTGGGTGCACAATCCTTTGTAGGACATCAACTTGAAACCTTTACTCCAGAAGAAGAGTTGCTAAACACTGTAATTTCTGTAATCAGGATATTTGATAGATTAGGTAATAGAGATAACATGGCAAGGGCAAGAATGAGATATCTTGTAAACGAGATGGGTTGGGAAAAGTTCCAAAATCTTGTGCTAAAAGAAAGAGCAATAATGAAGATGATCTTGTCTCTTGTGGTAAGATTAGAAGTTGATAAAACACCTGATGTGTTAAGAAAAATTTCAATTAGTTCTGAGATGCCCTCTATTCCACAAGGATACTCCAGATGGGCAAAATCTAACACTGTAAAACAAAAACAGCCAGGATTTAGTTCTGTATTTCTTACACTTGAATCTGGAGATGTTACATCGAACCAACTAAGGTCTATTGCTGAGATGGCAAGAGAGTTTACTGCTGATGG
>JARLFW010000173.1 GCA_031296345.1 Nitrosotalea sp.
ATTTGAATAAGAGATCAGCAACTCCCATTACTCCAAGTCCGATTCTTCGTGAATCTTTAGATGCCTTGTCAATTTCTGGAATTGGATATGTATTTACATCAATTATATTATCAAGGAATCTTGTTGTTTTTCTTATTGTCTCTTCATATCTTTGCCAGTCAAATTCGTATTGACCGTCTGCTTTTCTTTTGACATAGTTAGATAAATTGATTGAACCAAGATTACATGATTCGTATGGATAGAGACTTTGTTCTCCACATGGATTTGTAGCTCGGATTGGTCCGCCTCTTGCTTTTGCAAATACATTGTATTTGTTTATAATATCAAAGAAGATCAGTCCTGGTTCTCCACTCTTCCATGCAGAAAGTGCAATCAAGTCAATCAGATTATGTGCATTTATTTCTCGTACAGGAGCTCTCTCTTTTGGACTTCGAAGAACGAATTTTCCATCCTCTGAATTAACTAATGCATCCCAAAAGTCTTCCCAAATTCCTACACTTACATTAAAGTTTTCTAAAACTCCTGGTTTTGTTTTTGCGGTGATGAATTTCTCAACATCTGGGTGCCATGCTTCAATGATTCCCATGTTTGCACCTCTTCTTTTTCCACCTTGTTTTACTACTTCAGTAACAGTGTTGATGATACTCATAAAGGAGACAGGACCTGAAGCTACTCCAGATGTTGATGCCACTATATCTCCTTCTTGTCTTAAATCTGAATAGTTGATACCAACTCCTCCACCTGATTTGAAAATCAATGCAGCGTCAGAAGATGATTTCATTATCTTTTCCATATCATCTTCCATTCCTAGTACAAAGCATGCAGAAAGTTGTCCTAATCTTGCACCAGCATTCATCATGGTAGGCGAATTTGGTAGAAAGTCCTGAGCATTCATTAGATCAACATATTCCTGGATTCTTTCAGTATATTGTTCAAACTTGTTTGCAGCCAACATAGTCAATAGTTCACGGAAGCTGATTTTCATCTGGCCGTGTTTTTCTAAATCAATATAGTGATTTATCAATGATCTAAAATGATACTTGTTTAGATAGTATTTTCCTACTTTGAATTTATAGTCAAAGTCATCAAGTTTCTCTAGATACTTTGCTGCCTCTTCTACATTATGAGTATAACCACCTTCAATTTGAAATACGGCTGGATCTCTTATGATATCAGCAATACCTACAAGAATTGCAACTCTTTCAAACATTTCACCTGGACTTTCAGTTATCTGACCTTTGTTATTTCTCAGTAAATATCTAGATGCTAGAACACGCAAGCAATTAAGATCGAATTTTTTTGCTACACTATCAAGAGTCTTTGATTCCAGAACCTTCATTTTTTCTTCTCTAACTCTTCTTCGTTCGTGTCTGTATAGGATGTACGCCTTTGCTATCTCTCCCAGTCCTTCTTCAATAAGAGTAGACTCGACCATATCTTGAACATCTTCTACGCTTGGAGCTTCTGAACCAGAAAACCCGCGATTAACAAGTTTTGTAAGTACATGATTTGCAAGTTTATCTGCTAATCCATGATCTGATCTTCCGCAAGCTACGAGTGCTTTGTATATTGCGCTTGAAATTTTATCTCTTTGGAAATCCGATACTCGACCGTCACGCTTCTTTACTTGAAGGATCGAATTCTCTATCTGTGAAAAATCTGTCAACTTACTCCCCTTTCCCCTATCAAATGGGAGTTAAATAAACACTGCGGCGAAAAATAATTTTCTAAAGCTAGACTTTGGATCAATTTTGTTGACACCGTTACAATTTTCATAGTATGAGATCATTTGAAGAACTAAACATAAAAATTTAATCCACGCCTGAGATCAAATTTCTAGTCTAGATATTAGATCACAAATAACATAGTTTAGAGAATTGTTCATTAAAAATTTAAATGAAAGTTTAGTTTGATTGAAAAATTTTATTCAGATTATCAGTATTTCCTAAGGTGAGAATTATGCAAGTATGTAAGGCGACTTGCATACTGAACATTTTTCGGCGATCTTTTCTTCTTTGAGACCGCAGTTACTACATATAGGTACTTTTCTGATTGGTCTAAAAGATCCTAACAGATCGCCCGCTTTTTCTATTGCCTTCTTGATTCCTGAAGCATCCATTGTATCTGGGATCTTTAATTGAACTAGTAATCCACCATTGAGTATCTTTGAGAAATAGTTTGATTCTACTATCTTTTCATTCTTAGGATTCATCTCTGTTATCTCAGAGGCATCAAGGACAATTCCTTCTGAATAAGACTCGCCCATGACATGTTGATTAATTGATGTCTTACCATATTTTTCACCATCAAGAGAGGCGAAGCGGCTTGCTGCGTCACTCTCAGTCATAGTCACAATAACATTATCTCCCATTTCCTTTCCTTTCTTTGTGGCTACTTCCATAGCAGTGTTTATCACTTTAGCCAGGATTTCATGTCCAGCCTTGTTGTTTTCGAATCCTAAAATACCATAAACTGCCTCTTTGAGTCCTATTAGATTAACAACTAGAGTTACTGATCCCTTTTGCATGTACTGAGTATTGTTTGCAAGGATTGGATTAAGACCACGTCTTGTTAGATCAGATATTTCCTTCTTTCTCAAAGACATGGCTGCAAGTGCTGGTTTCATCAACAGTGCAAGTCTTGCTCTGAAATAGGTTTCATCTTTGTTAGATTCAAAGGCCAATCTTGGCATATTGATTGAGAGAGATTCTAAATTGATAGAGGTCGTTCCAACATTCTTTGTATCTAATCGTGCCAAGCCTTTGTTAGATACCAAGCCTTTAGCAAACATAATGTGTCCTCCTAATGCAATTATATCTGCTAAAATTTCTGAATAGTCACTTATCTTGGCTTTTTCATAATCAACTACTAGTCCTATTGAAGGAATTGGTGTTGACTTTACATATTTCTTGTAGGCTTGAAGAATAGTTCCAACTAATTTTGGTTCTGTTCCAATAGAAATTCTAAATGAAGTGAGTGTTCCATTCTTTCCATACTTGAATCCTGTAGATATTTTTGCAAAGCAACTTGCAAGTTTTTCTTCAATTTCAGATAAATTCTTGGAATATTTTTGTAATACAGCAACTAATCCATCCATTACTACTTCTTGTGAGGCTTCTTTTATGAGAAGACTTGTTAATAGAGATAGAGATGTGAAAAGATCATCTAGTGAATTTGGTGATGATGTTCTTGTAACTCCCAAGAATTTTCCTCGCAGGTCAACACCATCTTCGATAAGTTCCTTAATGTTGACAAATATAGTGTCTGGAAGAAGTGACCATAATCCAGTATTTGTAATATGAAGATCTCCTGAGAGATGAGAGTCAGCCACATCCTTGGGTAAAGTGTTTAAGACAAGATATTCACCAAACACTGTTTGTCCCGTTTTAAACAATAGACCCTCCACTCCATTATGTATACCATCTACGTTGGTTAACAACTCATGAATATCATAGCCAGGTAATCCAAATCTTGCAAGTTTGTGCCTATAATCTTCGTGGCCTTGTTCCAAGAGGACAGAGTTGACCATCTCACGTATGAGTGAGGATGTAAGGTAAGATGTCTGGAATTTGTATATTCTATTCTCTACTTCCTCAGTTATCTTTTGAGCAAGCTCAAGTGGAAGACTACCTTCACGAACTAGGGATTGGATAATTTTATGAGAATTGAACTCTTCTATTGATTCATGAGAAGTTCTGACATACATTTTGCCACTCTCAATGATAGATCGCTCTTCGATCTGTCTTGCAAGACTTAGGACTAGTTTTCCTAAATTAGTAATTGTGTATCTTCTTTCAGACTTGTTTAAAGCAACAAGAGATTGTCTTAGTAATTTTCTCAAGTGATACGCAAACTTGCCACTTTCCTTTTTTGATTTAAAGCCAGCTAGAGATTTTAGTTCAGAATAAGTAAGAGGTCCTTTTGAGTTTAAGATACGTAAAATATCAATTCTGTTTGGACTGGCCATAACAGAGAAGATCATTCTCACACGCTTTGATGCTGATTGTAATATTCCGCCACGCTTTGGATCTCCAAAGTCCTCACTTAGCTCCATGGAATTACCTAAATTGGCATTGGTAATTAAGATTTTTGACTCATTTGATCTCTACGGAAGCTTTTTAGATCAGTTTTTCTGTACATCCACACTAAATTCGGATGGAGATAGGGTCTGTCCACATGATGGACATTTACTGTTGTACGGTCGCATTACATCTTTTATTGATTTTAGCATACGCATATTTGCAATTTTAGCTCCACATTTTCCACAAACAACATCTACAGACATTTCAAGTTATGTCAGTTCAAATATTATAAAAGAGATTTTTTGAATTTTTTTAATCAGTTTACTAAATTTGATTTACTGTTTCTCGATTATGATTCCACGTTGATCGTAGCCTGTTATTTTGGCTTTTGTTCCAAGAGGAAGTTCTGCTGGTGACTTTATGTCTGCCATAAAACCTGAGATCCTCAATTCAGACTCGTCTAATTTCATAACTACCCATGCATATGGAACATATTCTTCGTATCCGTCTGGCGGCACAGTGATTATTGTATAGGTAACAATGTAACCTTTACCATCAATTACGGTATTTTCAAATCCTTTGTTTCCGCAATTTTGACAATAATAAGTTGTAACTAGATGAAGATGACCACATTTAGTACATTTTCTAGTGAGAACCTTTCCCAGTTTAGCATTGTTGGCGAATTCTTCTTTTGTGAGCAATTTATACACTTTTGAATATATGTACGGCACAGCTGGCGCCTGTAGCACCAAAGTTATGTGTTAATCCGATTTTAGCGTTTTTGACTGTTCTTTCTCCTGCTTTTCCTGTTAATTGATCAAAAACTTCTGCTACTTGACCAATTCCAGTTGCACCTATTGGATGACCCTTTGATTTTAGACCTCCAGATGGATTGATAGAAATATCTCCGTTAAGTCTAGTTCTTCCTTCTCTAACTGCTTGTACAGCTTTTCCTTTTTCAAAGAATCCCAAGTCCTCAGTATCAACTAGTTCAGCAATTGTAAAACAATCATGAACTTCTGCAAAATCAATATCTTTTGGTGTTACACCTGCCATTTTATATGCAGCTTGTGCTGCAATTCTTGTACTTGGTATAGTAGTAATATGATCTCTTCCTTGGAGTGCAGCAGGTGATCCACCCCTTCCTGATCCAATAACTTCAACATAATTTTTAGTATGAGCCTTTGCAAATTTTTCACTACAAATGATAACAGCACTTGCACCATCTGAAAATGGACAACAGTCATACAACTTTAATGGACTTGCAACTACAGCTGATTTCATTACATCATCAATTGTAATTTTTTTCCTTAGATGTGCTTTTGGATTAAGAAAACCATTGTCGTGATTTTTTACTGCAACCATTGCAAGATCTTCTTCTGTAGCTTTGAATTCAGCAAGATATGCTCTTGCCATGGATGCAAATAATCCAGGAAATGAGGCACCAGCTCCTCCCTCATAAAAGAAATCAGAACAATATGAAAAGTAAGTTGTAGTCCATTCAGTACCAGTATGAGTTACTTTTTCAACTCCTGTTGCCAATACTGCATCATAAAATCCTGCAGCAACATTTGCATATGCTTCTCTAAATGAAACGGAACCACTTCCACATGCAGATTCAATTGAAAGTGAAGGAACTTCTGGAATACCTAGATTACTCATTATAACAGGACCCAAGTGAACTTGCTTGTCTGCAATACCAAATACATTAGAAATGTATCCTGCTCCAATTTCCTTCGGTTCTATTCCTGCACTTTCTATGGCATCAACAGATGCCTGAAGTGCAATATCGATAATGCTGTCTTCTAATTTACCATATTTTGTGCTGCCGGCTCCAATAAGACAGACTTTTTCCACAAATCTCGCTGACTAGATTCCATATAAAAATTCTTCAGTAGTTTCTTTAATTTGATAAACAGTATGATACCATTGAAAGACCAAACTACTCAGATGATAGTCAAAAAGCGGTTAGATTCAAGAAATTCTGTTAAAATTACAAAGAAAAAGATAGGCAAGATCCAAAGTGAGGTAAGACAGTACTATGACAAAAATGGATACCTTTCGTGGTCAGAGAAGAAGAAAAAATATGTCATTTTGGGGACAAATACGCCTGTTAATGGTCTTGTGGAATGTCCCGATTGTCATATAGGAAAACTTCTCATCATCAGATCTCGCAAGACAAAGAAACGATTCATTGGATGTTCAAATTATTATAATGGTTGTAGAGCATCTACCCCACTAGTACAAAGAGGAATGATTTGTGCAACAAAGATGCCCTGTAAAATTTGTTCTTGGCCAATTATTTTACTGAGATATTCTAGAAAACAAAAGTGGGCAAGACAATGCTCTAACATGAGATGTGAAAGTAGAATTTCTAAATCTTGAGATTGTAAATATCAGTACGTCTATTTCGTAGTAATGGAAGTCTTTGTCTTACTTGCTTGACTTCATCTAATGAAATGTCAACAATTCCTATTCCTTCTCTTTTTTTCATATCAAGAAGTATCTTCCCATAAGGATCAACTACAACACTTCTTCCACAGTAAATGTTCCCTACTTGATCTGTGGAAATTACATAGCAACCATTTTCAATTGCTCTTGTCTTGTTTATAGTCAACCAATGTTCTTCTTTCATTTTTCCTTTAACCCATGCAGAAGGTACTACCAAAACTTCAGAACCTGATGAGGCCAAGATTCTAGACATTTCAGGAAATCTAAGATCATAGCATATCATCATACCCATTTTACCCACACTAGTTTTTACCGGTTTTGTAATTGAAGATCCAGGATAGAGTTTTACAGATTCTTTAAAGCCAAGTGCATCATAGAGATGAATTTTTCGGTATCTTGAAATCACTCTTCCATTTTTATCCACAAGAAAAGATGTGTCATATACTCTATTTGGTTTTGGGCTTTTTTCATATAGAGTACCAATAACTTGAATTGAGTTTTGTTTTGCAGCTTCAGATATGGATGAGATAAATTCACCATCAATCTTTTCAGCAATATTTGCAAGTTCTTTAGCAGATTGAGAAGATGGTGTATAACACATCATAAATTCAGGAAACGTACATAGAACTGCGCCTTTGCGTGCTGCTTGTGAAATATATCTTAGAATTTTTTTTAAATTAGTTTTCTTGTCTGTTTCAGCTCGCATTTGAACTACAGCTACCTTCGGCACAAGCTTGCTTGATTAGTATAAAATAAAAATGTGTTTAGAGGGGATTTCCTGCCATATACCAATTTTCTTTTGGATTATCTTCAAAAACCACAATGACATGACTTTCTTTTGTTTTGAGAATTTCCACTGCTGATTTTGTAATGGTTTTTGCAAATTCCTCTTTTTGTTGAACAGTTCTGCCCGGATACATTGACACTGTTATGATAGGCATGTTTTTCAAAGAATTGTTATGAGATTTATTCTTTGATACTAGACAAAATTGCTATTCACTGAAATTTTTATTTTAAATTTTCTGCACTAAGAATTATTTGTTCCAAATCTATCAAACTCCCCACTTGGTTCCCCCTCCTTTCCATCCATATCTTGTACCATAGATAAACTCAGAACTATGAGTTTTTTTGTAGATAAACCCGGCCAATAATCCTACTAGGAATCCTCCAATATGTGCAAAAAATGCAACACCTGATCCACTTGAGCCAATTAATGCAGGTAAAACATTTTGGAAAATAAACCAGAAAGGAAGATACCACTTGGCTGAAATTCTAGTAATTCTTGTAAAGAATCCAAATAACATTAACGTCACAACTTTTGCATTTGGGAATAAGATGAGATAAGCTCCAAGTACTCCAGAAATTGCTCCAGAAGCTCCTATTGCAGGTAAGGGACTTGACGGATTAGACAAGATATGAAAAAATCCAGCTACTACACCCCAAAAAAGATAAAGTCCGAGAAATTTTCCTCTTCCAAATTTGTATTCAATGTTATCTCCAAATATCCAAAGAAACAGCATGTTACCTCCAATGTGTATTACACCTGCATGAA
>JARLFW010000174.1 GCA_031296345.1 Nitrosotalea sp.
CGCCAGCGCAAAATGCGTAGCCGCTCCGCCCAGGCAGCGCTCGCGCTTGCCATGCGGCGTCTCAATTGTGTCAAACGCAACCGAACCCACAACCAGAATTGCCATATTCCCTTTCGCGCAACGCGCAAGCTGTGAGTACTACAAATATTTTTGCAGCAGCAGAGCCAGCTATTACACTACCTACGAGAAGACTCCAAGTTAGTGGTGATATCGGAATATGATACAGATTGGACGCAGTAACGGCTGCTCCTATCGCCGTGAAAACAAGGAGATACCATATCTTTGGCTTGGTAACTTCATAGTATACCTTAATTCTTGAACCTGCTTTTGTTGTTAGCACACTCTTACCCACATTTGGAACTTATTACTTATTTATAGGTTGAAAATATCACTTTTGCTATTTTACTGGTTTGTAAGGCATTGGTTTTGTTGTCCTTTTCATTTCAATGAAACTCTCTGAACGCTGAACTCCTTGAATTCTTCCTAATCTTTCAGATATTAGTCGATGCATTTCATCGAGGTTTTTAGCATACATGGTTACAATAATGTCAAATCTTCCTGTTACTTCTGAAATCTCTCTTACTTCTGGGATCTTCATTAGTTCTTGAATTACATTATCCCTCATCTTTGAATCCATATTTATTCCAGTGAGTGCTTTTACAGTATATCCTAGTTCTCTATCATTTACTACTATTGTAAAACGCTCAATGAGTTTTCTCTTGATTAATCTCTTAATTCTACTATATACTACAGAAGAATTTACGTTAATCTTCTTTGAAATTCGTGGAACTGATATGTTTGCATCTTGTGATAATTCCGATAAGATTGTCATGTCTAAATCATCAACTTTTGCCATTCAAAACCCCAATTATTGTGAATAATTGGATCTTATTAAAGTTGTTAGTATAAAATTTCTATAATTCTGTAATTTACTAGATGTAACCTTTTTTGTATAACATTTCTGCTAATAATACAGCACCCTTTGCAGAGCCCATCTTTTCATTATGTGAAAAAAGTACATACTTTATACCGTTATCAAACACTGTGTCTTCTCTTAATCTTCCAACTACTGTAGTCATTCCCTGATTGATCTCTCTGTCTAATCTTGGCTGTGGTCTTGTAGGATCCTCATTAACCATGAGATATTCTTTTGGAGCGGAGGGCAATCCTGTAACACTTACACTATTGGAAAAGTCCTGCATAGCTTTTCTAACATTTTCTGGATCAACATGTGTAGCAGTCTCTACAAAAACGGTTTCAGTATGTCCATCTAATACTGGAACTCTGGTACAAGTACAACTAACTTTCATTTTTGCTGGATCAATCTTTCCATCTACTAATTTTCCAAGTATCTTTCCTGTTTCTAATCTAACTTTGTCTTCTTCTTTTGGTATGTATGGGATTATGTTATCAGTAATATCTAGTGCAGAAACACCAGGCGATCTACCGGCTCCAGACATTGCCTGCATCGAAGTCATGATTATTTTTTGAGCACCAAACTTGTCTTAAAGTGGTCTCATTGTAATTGCAAGTCCTGTTGTAGTGCAGTTTGGTAATGGTGCAACAAATCCTTTCCAACCACGGTTCTTTCTTTGAACGTCTAGTAATGCAATATGATCATCATTTATTCCAGGAATCAAAATAGGTACATCTGCTTCATATCTATACGCTGCAGATGTGCTGATTACTGGCGTAGTTTTTGCAAATTTTGTTTCTATATCTCTTGCAGCCTCACTTTCTACTGAACTGAAAATTAAATCAAGATTATCAGGATTAATATCATCTACTGAATCTACTATCATGTTTTTTACATAATCTGGAACGGGTTCTCTCAAGTGCCACTTTAAGATGCCACTATTTTCATCTCTAATTGCATCTACGAACTTTTTCTTGGCAGATCGTTCTGATGCGGCTATCTGTTTTACCTCAAACCATGGATGTTTATCTAAAGCAAGAACAAATTCCTGTCCTACTGCGCCAGTAACTCCTATGATAGCTACACGTTTCATGATGAAAATAGTCCTTATACAATTAATATTCTTTTAGAAGTAGGAACAAAACACAACTAAATACCGTTATGGATATTTGGAAAATGTGAGGATTAAAGTAGAAAAGGCAATAGCAAATCACAAAGTAGTTGCTCATGGAGGAATATTTTCAAGTGGTATTAGAAATGATTCGAGTTTAATTGATTTTAGTTCAAATGTTAATCCTATGGGTTTTCCGTCTAAAGTAAGAGATGTTTTCAAAAATCTCTCACAAGTCTCTGTTTATCCAGATCCTAATTCAAATGAGTTGAGAACTCATCTTCAAAAATATACCGGAATTATGAAAAATCAAATTGTAGTTGGAAATGGTGCAACAGAGATAATCTATAATTATTGTAATGCATTTTTAAGAAAACAAAAAGTGCTAATTCCAATTCCTACATTTGGTGAATACGAATCTGCTGCAAAATTAAATGGTGCAATACTATACTTCTTTAAAACAATGAATTTGAACAAAAACTTGTCAGAATTTAAAGACATGATTTCAAAGAAAAATTGTATATTCTTATGTAATCCGAATAATCCGACAGGAGTTCTCATACCACGAAAAAATATGTTAAAGATCTTGGAATCTGCACATGATAAATCTACAATGGTTTTTCTAGATGAATGTTTTATTGAGTTAGTTCCTGCTGGAAATGAGAGTGTCATTTCATATTTAAAAGAATTTGATAATCTCTTTATTCTTAGATCTTTGACAAAATCATTTGGATTGGCAGGACTACGAATTGGATATGGACTTGGCAACAAAAAAATAATTGAAATCCTACAAAAAATTAAGATACCTTGGAATGTTAGTGGGATTGCACAAAAATCCTCAATCAAAGCATTATCTGATAAACTACATCTACCAAAAACATTGAATCTAATAAGAAAAGAATCCAAATTTCTCACAGATTCTATATCACAGATAAAGGGTTTTACATGCTATAATTCAGATACAAACTTTATTTTAATAAAATCAAAGATAAAATCAAATCAAGTTCAAGATAAATTATTAAAGAAAAATATTCTCATAAGAGATTGTAACACATTTCGTGGACTAGATTACAACTTTATACGAATTGCAGTTAGAACTCATAAAGAAAATCTCATACTAATTGAGGCGTTAAGAGAATTATGACTGCAAAAACTTTGATGATACAGGGTACATCCTCTGGAGCAGGAAAAACAACTCTAGTCACAGCCCTTTGTAGAATTCTCTCTGATAAAGGATACAAGGTAGCCCCATTCAAGTCCCAAAACATGTCGTCATATTCTTACGTTGAAAAAGAGTTTGAAATCTCAAGGGCCCAAGCTATTCAAGCAATTGCAGCAAGAACAAAAATAATTCCTATCATAAACCCAATTTTACTAAAACCCCTTGGAAATTACACAAGTCAAGTTTTTGTTAACGGTGTATTCTATCGCAAAATGCAGGCCAAAAATTATTATGAAAAATTTGCTCTCTCAACAGGTCTTAAAGAATCAAAAAATGCACTCGATCAATTGTTAAAAACAAATGATATTGTAATACTAGAAGGAGCGGGATCTCCAGCTGAGATAAACTTGAAAAAATATGACATTGCTAACATGAGGATGGCAGAATATTGTAAATCTCCCGTAATTCTGGTAACTGATATAGATAAGGGAGGAAGTTTTGCTAGTATAATTGGAACATTATCTCTTATTGATAAGAAGTACCAAAAATTCATCAAAGGGTTTGTCATAAACAAATTCAGGGGAGATGTATCAATACTACGTCCAAGTTATTCCGTATTAAAAAAGAAAACTTTGAGACCAGTAATTGGTACAATTCCTTTAATTGAATTTGATATACCTGATGAGGACTCTCTACACGCAAATCCAAAACAAGTTTCATGGACAAAAAATTATCTTATAACTTTGGACAAAGAAATAGATCATCTTGCTCATGTTGTGAAAAAAAATCTAGATATGAAAAAAATAGGAAAGATGTTAAATTGATTTTGATACCTATCTTTGCAGTCATACTTGCTCTTTTTTTAGATTTTTTCTTTGGTGATCCAAAAAATAGATATCATCCAACAGTTTGGATGGGAAGACTAATGGGACAATTTGTACCATACACAAGATCTGTCAACCCATTAATTGAAAAAATTAATGGAATGATTCTTCTTGTTTTAGTAGTAACAATAGTTTCTATTTTGATACTCTCATTTTATTCTACCCTGAAATATGTAGAAAGTTTTGATTTAAATGGAATTTACAAAATTCTATTTCTAAGTCTGAGTGTAATCTCAGTCGGGATTCTTCTAAAGACTACCATTGCAATAAAAGGCATGGAAAATCACGCATCAAAAATTATGAACGCATTATCAAAAAATGACCTAGATGATGCTAGGGCAAAACTCTCTATGATAGTAAAGCGAAATACAAAGAATTTAGACAAGCAACATATTATCTCTGCAACTCTGGAAAGCATCAGCGAAAACATTGTTGACGGCATAACTGGTCCTCTATTTTACTACTCAATTTTTGGCTTGGTAGGTGCATTTGTTTACCGGACTGTAAATACCGCTGACTCTATGATAGGATACAAGACAAAAATATTTAGAAATGTAGGTTGGTTTGCTGCCAACTGTGACAAAATACTTAACTTTCTTCCCTCTAGACTCACAAGTCTTGTAATGGTACTTTCTTGTATTATTCTAAAAAAAGATTGGAGACATTCAATTCATATCATGAAAAGAGATGGTCCAAAAACTGAAAGTCCAAACGCTGGTTATCCAATGGCAACTCTAGCTGGTGCACTTGGAATTAAATTCGAAAAGATGGAGCATTATGTATTAGGGGATGGAAATTCAGAGATAAGTGAAAGACACTTTAAATCTGCAATTTCTATTATGAAAATAACTTCAATACTATTTGTTTTAATTTTTACAATTCCTGTGATCTTATTATTGTCATCTCTTGGTTGGTGGTTTAATGTTTAAGGGCATATCATCGGTAGTGTCATTTCTAACCATTATTCCTTCTAAGAATAGTGAGATAGAAACTGTTGCAAAGAACATGTATCTTTTTCCAATTGCAGGAGCTGTTATTGGATTGATAATTGGTGCAGCGGGTTATGGTCTCTCTTTATTTATTCAACCTCTGGTTACAGGCTTGATCTTAACAGGAGCACTTGTCATCATTACAGGTATACATCACACAGATGCACTTTGTGATTTTGCAGATGGACTGATGGCAAAGGGAACAAAAGAAAAGAAACTCAAAGCAATGAGAGATCCCGCAGTTGGTTCTGCAGGAGTAATAACAGTAGTATTGTATGCTGCAGGTATGATACTAGCTATTTCCATGATGAAGGGGTTTGCATTGTTTGAGGCAATTCTGTTAAGTGAACTTATGGCAAAACTCTCAATGATAATACAGGCAAACCGTGGTTTTTCTGCATGGCAAGGACTTAGTTCTCCTTTTACTCAATACATGAAAGATCCCCGTAAACTTGCCGTAGCTGTAGGATTGGCTATAATACCTACTATAATTTTGGGGGGTATGACAGGAGTATTTGTAATCATATCATGCGTAGGACTTTCTTTCCTATTACTTGCGGTTGCAAACAGGAGCTTTGGAGGGATATCAGGTGATGTATTTGGAGCAAGTAATGAGTTGGTTAGAGTGGCATCACTATTGATTTTTGCATCAGTATGATAGGATTAGTTATGTGTGGAGGTAAAGGTACTAGGATGAAGTCGTCAGAAGAAAAACTTCTTCTAAAATACAAAAAACCCATTATCGAACATGTTCTTGATTCTTTTAAAAATTCAAAAATTTTTTCAAAGATAGTGTGTGTTACAAGTAATAATGCACCAAAGACACGTGAATTTGTTTCTAGAATGGGAGTTGATATGCTGGAAACAAAGGGGAATGGATATGTTCATGATCTGGGTGAATCTATTCTCAAGTTTGACGAATTAATTTTTGTAGCCTCTGGTGACATGCCACTTTTAGATTCTGAAATATTACAAAAAATTATAAAATTAGTAAATGAAAAAAATGCATGGACAAGTATATTGGTTAGAAAAAATTTTCTTCAATCTCTTGGATTTGAAGCAGAATTTTTTGTTAATTATGATAACGAAGAATGTGCTTATACTGGAATATCCATTATTGATCCTAAACAGATTAAAAATATGCAGCATGTGACAGAATCATACGTAATTCTTGATGATAGAAGAATAGCTACTAACTTGAATACGAAAAAGGATTATGATCTAATCTGCGCTACCTAAAATTTTTCCATTTGGTTTGCATATGGAACCAGTTGGCTCTGCTAAAGTATTACCACAAGCCTTGCATGTAACTATTGAAGA
>JARLFW010000175.1 GCA_031296345.1 Nitrosotalea sp.
TCTCCAATCATTTGGGAAATGATTCCAATCTTTTTTCCAGAGATTCCAGAAGTGATATCTTGCGTATAATCAACACGCTCGTTTTTTATGCTAGTGTTGTCATGAGAATCATACCCTGAGATAATATTTAGTAAAAACGCCACATCTTCTACAGTCCTTGCCATTGGACCCACTTGCTCTATACTGTTAGCATATGAGACAAGACCATACCTGCTAACTAGTCCATAAGTTGGTTTCAGGCCAACAACTGAGCAAAAACTTGCAGGACTTCGAACAGAGCCTCCAGTGTCAGAGCCTAGTGATGCAAGACACTCTTGTGCGCTAACTGAGACACCGCTGCCTCCAGATGAGCCGCCTGGGACATAATCAACATTCCAAGGATTTCTACTAGGACCAAAATAACTAAATTCAGTTGTAGAGCCCATTGCAAATTCATCAAGATTTACTTTGCCAACAATTATGGCATCTTCAGATTTTAGTCGTGATACTACAGTTGCATCATATGGCGCAACAAAATTCTCAAGCATTTTAGATGCACATGTTGTTTTAATTCCAGCAGTACAGATGTTATCTTTGATAGATACGGGCATTCCAAAACAGATGCCAACTTTATCTTTTGATCTTATTTTTTTATCAATCTCTTTGGCTTTATCAAGTGCGTTTTGATAATCCACAGTTATGAAAGCATGAACTTTTTCTTCGACTAGTTTTATTCTATCCAGGGTTTTTGCAACAAACTCTTCTACTGATATGGTACCTGCCTTTGCCTGCGATACAAATTCAGTGGCAGAGATTCCAAGATTCATTTAAACCATTTTGGGTGCACGGATGAAGTTGTTTTGGTCTTTTTTTAGGTGATCAATTAGCGATATGTCATATGGCTCATGTTTGTCATCTCGAAGATTCTCAGAATCAACTTCGTTTCTTAGAGTATCATCAGAATCAAATTCAACAGTATCTAGCCTATCAAAATATTTTATTATCTGCTCTACTTGTTTGATATATTTTTCAGGTTCTCTGAGATCAACTTTGACCAAATCCCCAAGGTGCTCAATCTCTTTTTTATCTACCATGTCGTTTCACTTACGGTGTAAGTCTATCGACATCACGTGGATAAAAGGTAGCATCTCTGATATTTTCAGTACCGGTGAGTGCCATCATCAGTCTCTCTAGACCAATACCGCATCCTGCGTGAGGCGGAACTCCATAATCAAATACTCGCAGGTGATAATCAAACGCATCCAACTTGAAGCCCTTGTTCTTCATCCTCTCTTCTAGTTCCAGTCTTTTTTCAATTCTTGTACTACCTGAAGACAGTTCAAGGTCTCCAAACATCAAGTCAAATGATTCAGATGTTTTTTCATTATCACTTTTGGCTTTGACATAGAATGGTTTTGGGGCAAGCGGCCAATCTTTGATAAAGTAAAATCCACTGAGGTTGATCTTTTTTAGTTGTGATGGATACAAGTCATCTCCCCATTTTGTTGTGGCACCTGCATTTTGCATCTTTTCTACCAACTCAGTATATGTATACTGGGGAATTTTTTCAGGAATGTCTGGAACTTTGTAATCACTAGTTTTTATTGCATCACAATAGTCTTTGACTACACCAATTGATCTTTTGATAATATTTTCAGTGTGTAACATTATATCATTATAATCACAGAATGCTTCTTCTAGGTCTATTGAGATTGCCTCTGAGAGATGTCTATTGGTCCTGGATGCTTCGGCTCTAAATATTGGTGCAATCTCAAATATCTTTTCAAACGATAGCGTTAGTTGTTCTTTGTAAAGCTGGGGACTCTGTGCCAAAAATGCCTCCTTGTTATAGTAAAATATTGGAAACAGTGCAGCACCTCCTTCTGTTGCAGTTGCAATCATCTTTGGAGTATTTACTTCGATGAATTCTTTTTCATACAGATATTCACGAATTGATTTTAAGACTAGACTTCGCATTTTGAAGATATGTTGTAAAATATTTCGTCTAAGGTCTATTGCTCTAAGTTCAAGTCTTGTGTCTATGTTTGGAACCACTTTGGTCTGCCATGTAAAAGGTGCAATCTTCTCAACTAGTGAAAACACACGTAATTCATTTGGTGTTATCTCAACACCTCGTGGAGCCTTGGGAGATGGTTTTATGATTCCCTTGACTGCAATAGCAGATTGTTCTTTAAGATTTACAAGACTAGATTTAATCTCGTCTGGACAGACACCTGCCTTTGCAGTAATCTGCATTTGTCCCTCTTTGTCATTTAATAATACAAATACCAAATTTCCATGGTCTCTCACACTTGAAATCCAGCCCATTACGATGACTTCTTTTCCATCCATGGAAGGATCAAGTTGACTAGAGTAAATGGTCCTACGCCAATCTCCAAGTTCTGTACCTATCATGTTTTCATCAAATGTCTTTTTGTTAGTGTTAATTTGTGTTGTGATTTAATTTTGGCAAAATAAGAATTGAATCTTAAATTGTCTATCAGAGTGTTCAAAGCGATCACCCAGAGGTTCATCATGAGGGAGGTACAAGAATATTAAATGACCCTGAGGATACTAATTGCAGAAGACTACAAGGAACTTGCAGACTCGTATCGCGCAGTATTAGAAGGAAGAGGTCATGCAGTGATGATAACAAACAATGGCATAGAATGTCTAAGCGCATACAAACAATACTCTAAACAGTTCGATGGAACCATTAAACCATATTTTGATGCAGTCATACTAGATCAAAAGATGCCAGGTATGGATGGAATTAATACTGCAAAAGAGATACAAAAATTAAATCCAAAACAGAAAATAATATTCATAACAGGTAATGGTATGGACGTATTACAAAAACTTGGACAACTTTCAGCGAATGCGGCAGTAGTCAATAAACCTTTTACAGTGCAAGCATTACTTGCAGAAGTTGAAGGAATCGCAGTTACGAAATTCCGTGAAAAGATGAAA
>JARLFW010000176.1 GCA_031296345.1 Nitrosotalea sp.
AATCCCTGTTACAGTACAATCTAACAGCACTGTTTCAAATACTACATCTCAAAATATGACTACAGTTCACACCAATTCCACAATCCCTGTTACAGTACAATCTAACAGCACTGTTTCAAATACTACATCTCAAAATATGACTACAGTTCACACCAACTCTACATCATCTGTCATAACCGCTACCAATAGTACAACCGTCATACCTGCTAATGGTACAAAATAGCACGTAAAATTCAAGTAAATTTACGAATTGCCCTGTTATAGGCAACTCCGAATCTATGTGCCTCGTCTCTTGCATGTTGTAAAACTTTGAGTGCCGGATTATTCTTTGGCATTACAAGTGGTTTATTGGCTTTGGGATGGTATACCTCTTCATTTTCCTTTGCAAGTGAGACACACGGAACTTTAACGCCCACAGAATGCAGAGCATCAAGTGCAGCGTTTAGCTGACCGCGTCCACCATCAATTAAAACCAAATCTGGCATTCCTGTTTTTTCTTCTTTTAATCTCAGGTAACGTCTTTTAACTATCTCTTTAATCATTGCAAAATCATCTCTTCCCTTTACTGTTTTTATCTTGAATTTTCTATATCCTGACTTGTGCGGTCTTCCATCTACAAGACACGACATGGAGCCCACGGCATAATCTTCACCATGGTTTGAAATATCAAAACACTCTATTGTTTTAGGAATGTTTTCCAGTCCAAGTTTTTCTTGCAGTTCAATTAATGCAGGATCTGCACCCTTTGATATTATAAGAGAAATATTTCTCATGATAAGATCCACTATCTCTCGTCTTTTTCCAGACATTGGAACTGTGATATTTACTTTAAATCCTGAAGCGCGGGAAAACACTTCTTCTAGTATGTCTTTTTTCTCTGGTATTTCACTTACTATTACATGCTTTGGAATTGGATTTGTAGAATAATACTGTGACAAGAAACTAGAAAATGAATTATCTCCAACCAGATCAAAAGAAAATTTGGTTCTGTCTTTTATTACTCCATTTGAAAGTCTAAAGCTCATCAAGTATGCAGTCTGATCTTTTATCTTGATTCCAAAATATTCTTCATCTGAACCAACCCTTGGAGTCTCCATGTTTTGTTTTATCTGTAGGCTGGAAAGTCGTTGCAATGTTTCATGAATCTCTTTTGCTCTTACATATTGGCGATTATTTGAAGCCTGTTTCATTTCTTTATCTAATTTATTTACAAAATCTTCCAGTCTCTGTTTTCCTTTTAGAATTGATTCTAGTTCTGAAATGTTTTTTCCATAATTTACTTGAGCTTGCTTGAACTGACACGGCGCCTCGCAGTTTCCTATGTGGTATTCAAGACATGCCTCTTTTGGCAGTTTTTTACAAATTCTAATCTTAAACGTCTTACGCAAAAGGCCAATTGATAGCATCTTTGAGCTTCCATGTGTAAATGGCCCGTACACTCTTCCTCCACCAAGAAATTCCCCTGTTCTTGTACGTCTTGCTACCATGAGGCGGGGATATTGCTCGTTTGTTATTCTAAGATATGTGTATCTTTGCTGGTCTTTGAGTTCAATATTGTATGGGGGTCTATATCGTTTGATCATGTTTGCTTCTAGTAAAAATGCCTCCTCTTCGTTATCTGTCAAGACAAATTCTATATCATGGATTTTTTCAACAAGTTTCTGAGTCTTGTAGTTTTGATTTTTCAAAAAATATGACTTGACTCTATTTTTTAGATTCTTTGCCTTTCCAATGTATACTATCTTGTCCCCAGAATCTTTCATAATATAGATTCCAGGGTGTGATGGAATTGTTATCTTTGATATGTCAAGAGTCATTTTTTAAGATACGTTTCAGATATTGGCCCGTATAGCTTCTCGGGTTTTGTGCAATTTGCTCTGGAGTGCCTGTTGCAACAATTGTTCCACCCCCGTCTCCTCCCTCTGGGCCCAAATCAATTATCCAGTCGGAATTTTTTATAACATCCATGTTGTGCTCTATTATGATTATGGTATTTCCAAGTTTTACCAGTCTGTTTAACACTTCAAGTAATTTTTGTACATCTGCAAAGTGAAGTCCGGTTGTTGGCTCGTCCAAGATGTAGACTGTTCTTCCAGTATCGCGCTTTGATAATTCTGATGAAAGTTTTACACGCTGGGCCTCTCCGCCTGACAATGTTGTGGCAGCTTGTCCAAGCTTGATGTATCCAAGACCTACGTCTACTACTGTCTGCAGCTTTCTCTGAATTGAAGGAATGTTTGTAAAAAATTCTAATGCTTCTACTACTGTCATTGCAAGAATGTCTGAAATGTTTTTGTCCTTATAGTGGACTGCAAGTGTTTCAGAATTGTACCGCTTGCCTTTACATTCATCACATACTACGTATACATCTGATAGAAACTGCATCTCTATCTTTTTGACTCCGTCTCCTTCACATGCAAAACATCTTCCATCTGCAACGTTGAATGAAAACTGGCCAGGAGTATATCCTCGCTCCTTTGAAAGTTCAGTTCCTGCGTATAGTTCCCTAATTGGAGTAAATGCCCCAATGTATGTAGCAGGATTTGAGCGTGGAGTACGCCCGATTGGAGATTGGTCTATTCCTATCACCTTGTCTATCTCAACCATGCCTGAAATTGCCTTGTGTCTACCGGGTTTATCTATTGAGCCATAGATTTCTGACGCTAGTGCCTTGTACAAAATGTCATTTATCAGAGTGGATTTTCCAGAGCCTGACACTCCAGTTACTGTGATCATCATTCCTAGCGGAAACTCGACATCAATATTTTTGAGATTGTTCTCTGCTGCCCCTTTTAGGACCAACTTGCCTTTTTGTTCATGTTTTCTTTTTGCAAGTTTTATCGCATCATGATTTTTGAGATATTTTGCTGTAACTGATTTTTCACTTTTTAGAATTTCATTTATCGTTCCTTCAAAGACCACGTTTCCTCCATGGACTCCTGCCCCTGGGCCCAAGTCTATGATCCAGTCAGAGTTGCGCATTACTTCTTCATCATGCTCTACTACGAGTATTGTATTTCCTAAATCACGAAGCTTTGTTAATGTCTTGATTAGTTTTGCATTGTCTCTTTGGTGTAGTCCAATTGTTGGCTCGTCAAGAACATAGAGTACTCCTGTTAAGTTTGATCCTATCTGTGTTGCAAGTCTTATTCTCTGAGCTTCTCCTCCTGACAGTGTAGAGCTTACTCGATTAAGTGTAAGATAATTTAGTCCGACATTTTTTAGAAATTCAAGTCTTGAGAGAACTTCTTTTAAAATAGATTTTGCAATATATCTTTCAGTCTCACTTAGCTGAAGATTTTTGAAAAACTCGTAACACGAATCAATTGACAAGTCACAAACATCCATTATGGATAATGAATTAATCGATACCGCAAGTGCCTCATCTTTTAGTCTTCTACCCTTGCATGTGTTGCATGGAGTCTCCCGCATGAATTTGGACAATTCTTCTCT
>JARLFW010000177.1 GCA_031296345.1 Nitrosotalea sp.
AGAGCAAAAGGATTAGAATATGTTGAAGAATTTGATAAAGCAGAGACAGTAAATAATTTATTTTATCTAGCAGAGCTTGATGCACAGAAGCTTGAAGAGGCTAAAAACAGTCCGTCAAGACTAATAAGATTACTAAACATTTCAAGTAGAAGACTTAGTGAGAGACTCAATCCAGCATGGAAGGGAGATCCTATTCATGTTGAATTGAGATGGAATCCAGGAAATGTTTTGAGTGTAGTTATCTCAGATGTTCACAAAGATGGTACAGTAACAAACACAGGACTACTTAATAGAAGAGCTGAAGGATTCAAGTGGACTTTTTCATTTATTGTAAATTTTGCAGCAGAAACACAAAAGGCAGAATTGAAGGAAGCAATATTGTTACTTGATGAGCCTGCCAGAAACCTACATCCTGCTCAACAGAGAGGAATTTCAGATCTACTAAAAGGTCTTGCAGGTTCAAATCAAATATTGTATGCAACTCACTCGCCTTTTATGATATTTGATTATACTCAAGGTAATTTACTTGTAGTAGAGCTTGACAAGAGACGACACCTAAGTAAGATCTATTACGATTACTGGAATGCAGATGATCAGACTCTTATTCCAATTTTATATGGCCTGTCAAGAGGCCTTGTTGAATCCATAGTAGACAAGCAAATTGGTTTCAATTCAAGACCTGTGATAATAGTTGAGACCATGTCTGATTGTATGTATCTAAATGCATTTGATAGATTCCTAAAGGATCCAAATTTGTCCATGAATCCACTCAACATAGTTCCAGCATATAACAAGAACTCAGTTATGTCACTTGCAATATTTTATAAAAATCACGGATATGATACTTTTATTTTATTAGACAATACAGAGGAATCAAGAAAGATTTCCACAGAGCTTCAGACAAATGAATTCAAGTCCGTACAGATGGTTTTCTTTGAACTTGCCGGACAGCCCAGACTATTCATAGAAGACCTCTTGGTAGATGAAGATTATCTCTATGCTGTCAACCAAACTTATGAAGTCAAACTAAGAAAGGAAGGATATACCACATTGACTAAAGATCAAGTGTTAAGCAAGGGTAAGAAAAGTATAGTAGACAACCTAAATGAGATTTGGAATGAAAACCAGCACTTGGGGTGGGAAAAATTTGACAGAGAAGAAATTTGCAGATACATTTGTGAAAAAATTGTATTAGGTGAAACGGACTTTTTATCTGATAAAACAAAGGACCAATTTAGGTCATTATACCGATTGATTGCTGAGAGAATAAGACAGAATCAAAACTTGGTATCACAGACATCTACAACCTTTAGTAGATAGAATAAAAAATATCAGCATTTGTACTTTACTCATAAATTATATGATAACATGAGATGTAAAAGTAGAATTTCTTATTAAGATTTAATTGAGAGATGGGTTTTTCAGTGTATGAGTAAAGTGTTATTAAAATCAGTCATTCTTCTTGCATTACTTCTTAGTAGTATCTTTACATCATACACAGTACAGCAAGTGAATGCATCACCTTCGTTTGTAACAGTAACTAGTACAAACACAGGTGGAATGACCATACTTTCTGTCAGCAATAATGCAAATAGTACATCAGATTTAGTTTCATTCATTTTACAAATTAATGGTGGTGGCTCTTTCAAATCATTCAAGCTTGATAATGGCTGGGCAGGTATGAAAACGTCACCAACCACAATTGCATTTAGTGCAATAGATCCACTAAAACCTGGAAATTCAGTATCTTTCCAAATCAAAACAGATCAGCAGACACCCAATATGACGTGGAGTGCATCAGATACAAACAACATAGAAATTGGATCTGGTGACATAGGTACTCCAACATCTGGCGGTACTCCAACATCTGGCGGTACTCCACAACAAACAGTACGAGGGATATTAGACATGTCAACGTTTAGAATAATTCCTTCAACCCCTGCAATAGGTGGTCATGTACGTGTAGTCGGTTTTAGTTTTTCCTCATCAACTAACCTTGATTTGTACATAGGTAATGACAAGATAGACTCATTTTCATCCAATGGAGATGGAAATTTTATCACAACTGTTGTAATACCAAATTCTGAACAAGCTGGAAGTGTCAACTTTGTTCTAAAGGATCAACAGGGTAATCAAAAATCATTTTCTACAAACCTCAAAGTATCGCAACATGGTAATGTAATTCAGAGCGTTCCTCTAACAGTAAATTTCGATCCAATATTTCATAGAGGAGAAACCAAAATAGTTTCAGGAACGGCAACTCCTGGAACCACTGTAACTTTTACCATCTTTGACATAAAAGGAAATCCAATAACTACATTGACTGCACAGCCTGATAATAATGGAAATTACTCATTTAAGAGAATCATTCCTATAGATGAACCATTTGGAAAATACTCTGTAACTGTCTCAGACGGAAAAGATCAAGTTTCTAAAAATTTCAGCATCGTTACAACTCATAATATTTCAGTTTTAACATCTGCACAAAGATATGAGGCAGGTCAGACAGTAGTTATAAACGGCACTTCAATTTCAAATCAAATTGTAACCTTTTCCTTTGCAGATCCTACAGGTAACCAAATTTACTCAAAGGATGCAAATGTAACATCTGCTGGAACCATATCAGCATCATACAAATTAGAAGACTCTGCTATCCAAGGAACATATTCAGTAATTGTAACCCAAGGCAATGATTTAACAACACTTTACTTTGGAGTGGGACAAGATCCAGCTCCTCCCATGACAGCAAAATTGGATAAACTCAGTTATTCAGTTAGCGATAAACCTGTGATTAGTGTAACAGGTCCCTCATCATCAACTGTTAACCTAATTATAATAGCTCCAGATGACACACAAAAATTTGCAGATATTATCGACTTGGGACAGAATGGACAGACAACATATTCTTTTAATTTAACTTCATACACGCCAGGCATTTACACAGCGGTGGTAAGCCATGCATCTGAAAAAATCCAAAATAGCTTTGCAGTGGGCCTAGCAACAGGATCTGGAACAATTTTACTCAATACAGTAAAGGATACATACGTACCAGGTGACGGCATCATAATCATTGGAACAGCTAATCCAAATACCATACTCCAAATTTCCTTGACAGATCCCAATGGAATAAATATAAAATCATTAATCACATTTACAGATAAAACGGGTCACTTTTCTTCATTTGATTTCAGCATACCAGCTATTGCAACACCTGGAACATGGAAACTTGATGCTTCAAGTGGAGTAAACCATGTATCTTCCAACATAACTGTAAAATCAACCAAGCAAGCAATCACTATTCATCTAGATAAAGCAAATGCCATCTACACAAGAGGAGACTATATGACAATTTCGGGTACCGATGCAGGTACTACAGCATCTGTAAGTATCAAGATTGGAAATAATAGCACAGTTGTTGACACCTTACCAACAACATCAACAAACAAAGGAGATTACCAAACCATTTGGCAAGTTCCACGCAGTGTCAACCCTGGAACATATACGGCTGAGGCATCATCTGTTACTGGTAAAGCCATTATCAGTATAACGATTCAATAAAAAGTCAATTTAGTAATATTTTTTACATCCACAACTTGTCAGCAATTTATGAATCTAAAAGATAAAATTGCTGAAATACCAAATTTTCCAAAAAAAGGAATTTTGTTTAGAGATATCAGTCCTCTGCTAAGAGACCCTGCCGCTTTATCACTACTAGTAGAAGAATTTACAAAGATAATCCATCCAAATGATGTTGATATTTTTGCAGGAATAGAGTCAAGAGGTTTCCCATTAGCTTGTGCATTAGCTCTCAAATACAATAAAGGCATGATAATGATTCGAAAACAAGGAAAATTACCAGGTGCCACTCACAAGGTATCATACAGTATAGAATATGGAACTGCTACGATGGAGATCCAAGTTGATGCAATAAAGAAAGGACAAAAAGTGTACATTTGCGATGACTTGCTTGCAACTGGTGGAACTGCAAAAGCTGCAGCAAAGTTAGTTGAGAAGATAGGCGGAAAGGTTTCTGGTTTTGCATTCATCATAGAATTAACAGATTTGAAAGGATCCAAAGTTATCAAAGACTACAAGCAAAATTCACTGGTGAAATATTGATAGAGCAGGCAGAGATAGGCATTTTTGGAGGAACTGGAATATATGATTCTGGTTTACTTGATGAAAGTAAAGAAATTACTGTAGAAACACCATTTGGTAAAACTTCAGATTCCATAACAGTTGGAATTTACAAGGGAAGAAAAGTTGCATTCATGCCAAGACATGGTAAAAAACATACAATTCCTCCTCATCTAATTAACTTTAGAGCAAATATTTGGGCATTCAAAGAGATGGGAATTAAAAGAATTATTGCACCATCTGCAGTTGGAAGTTTAAAAGAAGAATTAAAACCTGGAGATGTTGTACTTCCATCACAATTTATAGATTTTACAAAATCAAGAAAATACACACTTTACGAAGATGTTAAAGTAATTCACATATCAGTAGCAGATCCATTTTGTCCGGAGCTTCAAAATGTTGTTTTAGATGTTTCAAAAAAGATGAATCTTCACATCCATAAAGATGCAACATACATTTGTATCGAAGGACCTAGATTTTCAACAAGGGCAGAATCAAAATTTTACAAAGATGTCATAGGTGCAGACATCATAGGAATGACTCTAGTTCCAGAGTGTCAACTTGCAAGAGAAGCTCAGATGTGCTATGTGTCAATTTCAACAGTAACTGATTATGATGTATGGGCTCAAAAACCCGTTACTGCAAAAGAGGTTTTAGAGACACTGTCAAAGAATGTAGGCACTACAAAGAACATACTTTCTCTACTTTTTGACCTAATACCACAACAACGTGGTTGCTTATGCCACAAGGCATTTGAAGAAGCACAATTCTAGCCGTCTGCAAATGAATCTTTTGTCAAGCCTTCTGGAAGAGTAATATCTCCACGAACAAGTTTTTGTTGCAATTCATTTATCACTGCATCTACATCATAGCCAAGTTTTATCAGATCCTTCTCAACTGTCTTTGAAATCTTTGCACCGATATTATGCCCACCGATTCTTCCAAAGGCTATTGCTTGAAACTTGAATGGTTTACCATCAATGTTAAAAGTGCCAGTTATCTTGGCAGCTATTTGACTTCCGCGAACATTATTAATATGAACTTGAATGTCCATGTAAAACTTAGATCTCTATTGCCTTGTTAATTGAATTTTCTATAAGAAAGTTCCAGTGCTTATCATCTTCAATCTTAAAGTCCTTTACCCTAAGTTGTATTATTTTTTCGTCAACACACTCATGCTGAATTTCATCATTTTGTTTTATCTTTACTAATTTCCACTTATCCTTGTGTTTTTTAAGATTGCATAAAAGTACCGCCCATTTTTGGTCTGGAGATATTTTTGGCATTCCCACATAATCTACTATACTATCAATACCAAGTTGTTTTTCTTCACAGAAAATTTTCTTGCATTTCACACAACGCCATGTATCAACTGAGCCTATGGTTCTTTTTTCATAGTTAACATTGGTTACTCCAAAGTAAACTGGTTCATGATTACATGATTCTGTATCTATAGACATGTTTCCTCCTCCATTATCGGTTATATTTAGTTCTTGCATCATCATATGGTTTTTCTAAAATAATTGAAATATTATCTACCAAAAGATTCTTCTTAAACGGAATATTTTCCCGTTCACACATTCTCCTGTACATGTTAACAACTGCAAATCTGGGATGCATTGATTCAAACTCTGTCTTTGTAATATCAATAAATCCTCCATTTTGAATAAGACTTGTTGCAGCTTGGTGTGCCTCATCTTCTGATATATTCAGATGCTGTGCTATATCTTGAGCAGACATTTTGCCTTTTTTTACTACCAATACATAGACCTTAGCTTGAACAGGAGACAGTCTAAGTTCAGAAACAATATTTTCTTCCGCTGTATCGATATTAACACTCATAGATATCGAGACTTGCAACGCCATAAATAAACATGTTAAATCACAGCTGAAATTAAATATAGAATAAAGAATAATCCTTTCATGAGATTAATCATAGGATTAACTGGTAGTTCTGGAATTTTATATGGTGTAAGAATGCTAGAGGTTCTCAAGCAATGCAAAGTTGATGTCCATTTAATCATGACAGAATGGGCAAAAAAATGTCTAGTATTAGAAACGGATTATGATTTGAAATACGTAAAGTCATTAGCAGAACATTATTCTGATGACGCAAATATGGCTGCAAGTGTTTCAAGTGGAACTCACAAGACAGATGGAATGATAGTAATTCCTTGTACAATGAAAACACTTTCTAGTATTGCTAACGGTTATGAAGAAACTCTAGTAGCAAGAGCTGCAGGAGTTACAATGAAAGAATCACGTAAACTAGTTCTAGTCCCAAGAGAGACTCCACTTACTAGCATACATCTTGAAAATATGTTCAAACTTTCTCGAATCGGAGTAGTAGTATTACCTGCCATGCCGGGCTTTTACAATAGACCAAAGAACATCGACGATATTTTGAATCACATCGTAGGAAAATGCCTTGATCAATTTGGAATTGAGCACAATCTATTCAAAAGATGGGAAACCACCTAATTCCAAGTTATAGAGTTCTCTCAGAGTCCAATCATGAAACGATCTCATACAATTTAAGCCAAAATTCTACGAGTGTTTATATTTGGATTATGGATGAATGAAATAGAATATCTTTGGCAAGCTACAAAAGCAGATACTCTAATGACAAGTCATTCGATTTTATAATTCCCCTAATGGTCTTACTGTTCTTGGGTGTTGTATACATGCTCTCACTAAGATCTCAAGAAGGGTATGTCAGTTTCATATTAATTGGAATAGCTGGTGCAATTATGATTTATTGGGTTAGAGTATTAAAGAAGATGACATCTGAGAACGTTCCACAATATACACCAAAAGAAGTAGATACAAAGAATTGGGTATATGATCTCATAAAGGGAGAAAAAGAAATAATATTTGTAGCAGAGGTACCAGGTCCAGAGGATCAGGTAACTGTCAGACTAATTGATGGAATTTTATATGTACGTGGATCTGGACACTTTTCAAAAGAAGTTCCAATTGAAACAACACCAGACATGGGAATTCACGACTTCAAATACAGAAACGGTGTTCTTACTTTAAAAATTAGAAAATTAGAAACTCTTTGATTCTTCTAGTTTTGCTGGAAGATACTTGTCTGTAATATTAGTAAGACCATACTTTGAGAATGCTTCAAGTTCTGCCTTTCTTTTTATCTTGAGAAATACCTCTAGTTGTTTTTTCCAATTTCCTTCTTGATACCTAGGATCCTTTTGAAGATCATAAATTCTCTTTATGTCAGATTCTGTCATGGGGATTGTTGGTAGCTTGTATTTTTCAATATCAGTTGCCCAAACACCTAACCATTTTGCGTCTGGTACGGTCAATTCTCTCAAATGAGCTGCATTTGCAGAACCAGATTTTATCACCATTGCAATGTGTTCGCCATACACATCACCGTCTGCTAGAATAACTACAGGTAATCCCATTTCTGTGTTTAATCGTCTCAAGAGATTTCTTGTTGACCTAGGAGCTTGACCTGCTGTATCAACAATTATAGCTTTAAATTTTTTATGAACTTTTTCTTCAACGAATCTTGTAAAAAGACCACCCTTTTCAATGGCAATAACAAGTTCTGCACTAGTATCAACAAGTTCTGCACTGCTCAAACTTGGACCTATCAAATATCCGTCAGGATGATCCGAGAGATTCATTCTTTTCCCCTCATATCCTGGAACAGTATATTCAATTGTCAAGTCTCCAAAGACACTACTTCTTTCCTCAGGAAATATGTGAAATTCTTCACGAGGACTTGTGAGAACTGCTTCCAAGTCTACTATAATATTATCAGATTCTGGCTGATCCTCAAAATCAATACTAAACGCCTGTGAAGAATAATAAATGTCTCTTAATGTGGATGATTTTCCTTCTCGAACCAATCTATTGACAAAGAAAGCAAGCCAAGCAAGCTGTGTATAGGAGCGTAACTGCGACATGTTTCTAGAACTACGGACAGCGCTTGCACTACCCAAAATGTATTGTCTTATTTTTTTATCATAAACAATATTGCTCACTGATCTACTAGGTATTACAAATTGTGGAAATTTTCCTTTGTCAAGATTATCATATATGCTAAGACCTTGTTGTTCCAATAATGATAGCAATCTTTTCTTTCTTTCTTCAGCTGTCTTGGCACTAGACTTGTTCTTCAATCTCACTTCCCATCCTTATTAGTTGGTTATAATTTGGCTCTTTTTTCTTACCAGCAAGTTCAGTTGCAAATTGTGCAATTAGTGGTACATATTTTGAGTAAAGATTAGCTCTCTTTTTTGCCATATCATCTGCCCCTTTTCTAGACATATGAACCGCCAATTTTCTTGCCAGATATTGTAATGCATTTTTTAATTCCCTTTCTAGCTCAGGTCGGTCTGCTACATTTTCTTTTCCTACTGTTTTATACGGAATTCTTGTGGAGCAAATATGAGATACAATCACAAGGGGAGGATCACCTTTTATTTTATATCTACTCCATTCAGTCTCATTTACTATTTTGAGTACTACATCACTTCCTTCATCATATAAAAGTGGGATACGATTAGCAAAACGATAAACTTTGAGACCAGATGGTGGAATATCACCACCATAGGCAATACCCATTTCTACAACAAATGGAAATCCAGAATATGCTGAGGCATTACGTTGCCAGACAGCTGCAAACTCGGGATTGAAAAACTTCATTATTCCTTTAGAAAGAGGTGCTTCCCCTAAAGGTGCCAAGCAACTGGGATCTGGTGCAAGGAATTCTTCAAATTTTTGGAGTGCATCAGCTAGTTTTACTAGCTCCTCGTTTGTCATACTACCTATTCTTTTATCTGGCTTGAATTTGGCAAACTCACAGAATTTTACTGCTGTAGTAGGTCCAACCCTTTGGAATCGCTTGGTCAAAAAGGTGATGAGGGTATCACCCTGAATGGTACTTGCAAGTTGCTTGTAATATGGACTCTCTGGGTCTAATTCTACTGCATGCGATTGAGACTCTCCAAAGTCCCAATATGTAATAGTCTTATTGGCAATATCAATATCATCGATTCTGATTTTTTTCAATCCTTCAAAATCAATATTTAGAAAAGACATTACAGAAATTACGGTTCTTACAGGTTTTGAGATATCAGACCAACGCTTTTGTGCTTTTTCTAAAATCTCTTTTGGAGAGAGACTTTTCTTTAGACCTAGTTCTTTTTTGACTTTATCGATCATTTTGTTGTCAATGGTGGGAATCTGGTAATGTGTATCTGTGATCATTCTTCTAATAGTCTCAACATCAATACCATGAGGATGAGGTTTGATGACTGTCGGTGGACGCGGCATATCTTTTACAATTCTTGGATAATGGAATTTTTCACCACTTGGATCTTCAAATGTTATTGATGCATATGGCGTAATCAGTGAAGTCTGATATACATAATCGCGTACTTTTAATCCTGCTTTGGAATAATCTCCTTCAAGAACAATACTTACTGAAAGACCTGTCTTTGATCCTTCTTTTGTTGTATGTTTTAGAATAACAGGTTTGTTTTTTTGAATGTCAAGTAACATTACAAACTCATCAAGTGTTTTACCATCGGAACAACTCTTCACAGTAACTGGTTTGTTTGTAGTAATCTGACCATAGAGAATAGCCATTGTAGCACCAAGACCAAACATACCTCTAGCTTGCTTGAGACCAAATTTAGAACCATAAAGAACTGTACCAAAAGCAAGTGGGATGTGTTCAGGATCAATTCCAGGGCCGTTGTCTTTCACAGTTAAGATGTAATGTTTGGGATCTGGTTTTTCTGCATCTACTGCTTTTATGGAAAGATGAATATCTGGGAGGATTTTCTTTTGATCACATGCATCAAGTGCATTTTCTACAAATTCTCTAACAGATGTGTAAAGTGATCTAGTTGGATTACTAAATCCTGCAAGATCTCTATTTCTATAGAAAAATTCACTGGGAGATATTTGGCTGAAGACTTCTTTACTCAAGAATATTTCCTCCCTCCCAAAGTTGAAGTCTCTCTAGTTTTTGTCTTCTCCTTGATTCTTGAAGATCATTGTAAACTTTACCATGTGTACTACCACTGGAAATAGATGTTATTGCATTAACAGCAGATTTTAGTTGAGTTCCATCCCCAATCAAGGCAACGGTTCTACCATAAACAGATACTTTGGCACCACTTAGGTCCTCTATATTTTTTCTAACACGACCACTTTCTCCTATTATTCGACTCTTTATTCTCTCAATTTGAGCAGGAGACTTTCCAGCAAATTGACGTAAATCAATAATATGTAATGAAGTTTCTTCTTGAACAAGACGTAGTGCATTCTCTGCAGAGAAGCCACGACCTATAGCCATTACAATTTCTTCGGCCTTAAACGGCATTATATTTTCAACATCCCCTACTCCCCTTATGACTGTCTCGCCTGTTTGACCATCGACTGATAATGAAACAGAACAAATTTTTTCTATCTTGGTTTTTACCTTTCCTGCTTTACCAATCAATACTCCAACACGATCAACTGGGATTAGTATGGTTTTCTCAAAGATCATCTTGTAACCCTCTTAAACACATCAATTGGATTGTCCACCGTTAGTCCTCTCTTAACAAAGAATTTAGTAATATTACTAATATCTCTTTCAAGAAATTCTTTGGTTTTAGGATGTCTTATATCTACCGCAGAGCCAAAATCAAAAACTACTGGTCCCTCTTTTGTTTTGAAAAGATTATACTCTGAAAGATCCGCATGAACAAGTTCAGCTTTTTTATATAGATCAGAAATAATCGTTATTGTTTTTTCGTAATCAGAATAATCTACTTCTGATTCAACCAATGTAGGAGATGGAACACCGCCAGTTCCTACAAATTTCATTACCAGAATATTTTTTACCACAGTTATTGGTTCCGGACATGGAATTTCACAATTAAAGGCCTTGCTCAAATTACGAAACTCCTTTCTAGCCCATAATTCCACAAGTGATCTAGTACCGCTTTTTATTCTAGTAAACCTCGGATCTCCAATAAGGTAAGGATATCGTTTTTTAAAGTTCGATGTGGTGACAAGATAAATTTTTACAGCAAGATCATTGCCAAATGGGTCAACTCCCCAGTACAGTTGAGACTCTTTTCCCGCACCTACAGCACCATTGACATAAGAAATAATACCATTATTTATCAGCCGTGAGAGGGTCATCACAGTAGACTTGTCAAAGACCGCCTCGAGCACTTTGTCTTTGTCAAATATGTCCTTCTCAGATTTTCTCCCTCTTGCGATACCAGTAAGTTTGAGGTTCATCTTTCTTGCCAATTTTTCGTGGAGTCCCAAATCAGAATCTTCAGTGGTTGAATCTTCTTCGACTTCACTTGTTGTTTCTAACGAGTCTAGATCACTTTCTTCTGTAATCTCTAGCTTATTGTCTTCTTCAATTACTTCATCATCAAATTCATCTATAGATTCTTTATTCATTTTATTTTGCTCCTATAGACAACATTAATTGTAAAACAAACTTTGTAAAATCTATTACTATTAGAAATCTTGTGGCATGAGCCCTTTTTGTTTTAGTATATCAACTTGTGAGAGTGTATATCTCCAAGTAATATCTCCACGATCATCCGCTCTGAAATCCCATGGGGCAATTGTTACAACATCATTATCTCTTATCCAAATTTTTCTTTTCAGTTTTCCCCGGATTCTACCCATCCTAGTCTTGTCATCGGTACACCTTACAAGTATGTGATCACTGCCCAAAAGTTTTACAACTCGTCCTAACAACTCGCCTTCCCCAGGCAAATACATTTCTTTTAACTCACTTTCGTTTAGTACTTTTCGCTTACCCAAAATTCTCAGACAACAGAGTGTTCAGTATGTATATATTCGTTGTATTTTCAAAATTTGAAAACAATTAGAAATGGAATTCCGTCAATTTCTTTTACACCTTTTGCAGTTCCCACTCCAATCTTTATTGAAAGATCAACTGTTTTTCTACCAGCCATGTTAATTATTGAAGAACTTTTTAGAAGTGATTCTGCTTCTTTTTCATCAACCACCCGGTCTCCATAGTAGTTCTTTGTGATTTTTACCTCCAAGTCAGATTGTTTGAGTGTTCTGCCAACTAATTCGACATCACACATATTCAACATCCTATTGTTTTGTTGATTCACTACTCTTACTGCAAAATTCATTTACGCATATTGGCCCTTTAGAGGAGATTTAGCTCCGCAGGCTTCACATTTCAGAGAGGTTACCCTATTTTCCTTTTCAACCCTCGTATCAGGGCTCTTACAGGTTGGGCATTCCACATATTCCTTAAGATATCTATTCAAACGAATTGTAAATTCATGAGGGTCTTTTTTCCCTACAAATACTGCCTTGTCACCTCCAAATTGTGCGGGAGTTGCAAACTCCTTTGACAAATACTGGAGAAGCTTCTCAGGATCTCTTCTCAATATTTTTGGAAATTCAGAAAAGTTTCTGAAAAATGTTCTGTTACCTTGCCACATTATATCCACTTTAGGAAGTTCAAATCGTGATGTAGAACCAGCTTGAATTTGAGATACTTTATCTTGAATTCCCTTCAATAATTTTTCGTATTCTGCCTTTGTCAACTAGAATAGTTATAGAATCGCTACCTATATTGATTTACTCTAGAAAAAGAAGAATATTGTACTAAGGCTTTCCTATACGGAATACATTAGTACTACATTTAGGGCATGTGCCCTTTACCGCAGGTCGTCCGTTCTTTAGCTTAACTTCCTTTGGATTTGTGATGTCGACTTTTTTTCTGCATTTTACGCAGTATGCTTGAGTCATTTCAACATCTTACGAATGAAGTGGTATATAGCAAGATTCAGTAAAAATTATTTCACTATACGCCTAGAGGGCGTTAAATTTTTACATGACCTAATTCAGATCATAGATCTAGAATTTTCATAAAAACATACATTTTTGTCATATTTCTTATGAGGAAATGATCCAACTGAATGAAATTAACAAATCAGCCACGATAATAATCAAATTGTTGAATGCAGTTATGCTTTTAAAAGCGCCCTAAAGAGACTCACTTGAATGGCAACTAGGAAAGGCATCATAATTACGGTAGCAATGCTGGCAGCTATTTCAGGTGCAAGTTTTGTAGTATGGGTTCTTCCACAAAATCATGGTTCTTCTCCTATTGTTGTCTCAGATTTCAAAAGTGAGCTAGATAGTGTAAAAGAGAGACATTTGCTAATTACTAGTACAATAGAGTCAAACCTCAAAGCATTGTCAGATAAGAGCATGACTCCAGATGAATTTATCAATCAAACCCAGATTTCATCGGTTCAGATCACCTCATTGACAAGTGAGCTAGTAGAGAGCAATGCCCCTACTGAATGGAAACAAAGCTATGGAGCCTACTTTGAATCCCTCAAAAAGTACAACGATTATCTTACTGAGACAATCTCACTTGCAAACAAGATGAAAAGTGGAATATCTCCAAGTGATCTAAATGATGAGATGACAAAGTTAGATGCCATCAAGAAAGAAGCAGATGCACTGGTAACCAAATCGGACCAAACCCGACCTTGATAGAATCTAATCAAAATTTGAGTTGAATTTCTTAAAGCACTTGTAAAATTATATAGAAACTACATTAATTAATAGGAAATGTGATTTTCGTCTATACCATGTCAGTAAAAGAAGCTAGTATGCAAAATGAAACAACTGAGACTAAGACTAGCCGATTACTAGTTATTTGCGTTGACAGAGATGATGATATTGGAGTAAAAGCAGGTGTTGTTACACCAGTAGTTGGACGTAATGCATGCATAGATGCAGCTCAAAGACTTGCATTAGAAGATCCTGAAGATGCTGATTCTAATTCGATTTTTGCGGCTGTTAAAACATTTGAAGATTTGATAAGCAAGGGATACCAAGCAGAGGTTGCAATAGTTGCAGGTACTCAAAATAAAGGGGTACAAGGAGATGAAAAAATCATTTCTCAAGTAAAGACTCTAGCAACAAAATTTGCAGCAAATGGAGCTGTAATAGTATCTGATGGTGAAGATGATGAAAGTGTCATACCAATAATTCAAAATGTATTACCAATAATTTCTGTAAAAAGAGTAGTAATGCGAGTAAGCAGAACTGTAGAATATTCGTATGCAGTATTGGGAAGATATCTCAAAGCAATAGCTTTTGATTCAAAATATTCAAAATTCTTTTTAGGCGTCCCTGGAATGCTTTTACTAATAGGTGGAATAGGTACTGTTCTTGGGTTAACCACACAAATATTTGCAGTTCTAGTTAGCATTCTTGGTGGAGCATTTCTAATCAGGGCTTTTGATATAGATAGAGCTTGGACCAATTGGAATAAACCAACACCTGGTGGATTCATACGAACTTTTACTCTAGTGGCAGGAATTGTCATGATTCTTGCATCGTTAACATCTGGTCTAAGTGCTGTCATACCGGGCATTACTGCAAAACCTGATAGTATTTTGAAATTAGTTTTGAATCAAGAAACAACGGGGCTCTTTATTTCTGGAATGCTACCATTTCTTTGGATGGGAATAGGGTGCATCTTTGGAGGTTCACTGTTAAGTAGTTGGTTCAAGGGAAGCATTAGATCAATTACAGATATTCTAAGGTTGATAGTATTAGCTGCACTTTATCCAATTGTTTACCAGTTTACTATAATCATGATAAAAGGAGAGAGTCCAGTTACTCTCATTCCTCCATTGTTACTTGGCCTTGCAGTAATACTGATATCTGCGTCTCTGCTCTTCCACAAATATAGAAAAAAGAAGGGCGGTGAAGCACTATCAGAATAAAAGATAAAGTTCTCAATTTAGGCGGTTTGTATAGCCTATACTCTAAGAAATTAGAAAAGGACATTCATAGTGGAGAGATGCCAAATCACATTGCTATCATTCTTGATGGAAATAGAAGATGGGCAAAACGTAATCTGATTATGAAGTTAGAGGGCCACTTTAGAGGAGCGGATGCTGTAGAAAAATTGCTAGACTGGTGTGAAGAGCTAAATATCAAAATAATTACTTTGTATGTACTATCATCAGAAAATCTCAGTAGACAAGATGAGGAGTTGGACTATCTCTATGATTTGATAAATGAACGATTACTCAAGTTATACAATGATCCCAGAATACACAAGAATCGTATGAAGGTAAAGGCTATCGGAAGTGTGGAGTTGTTGCCAGATTTTCTAAGAGATATCCTCAATAAACTTGAAGATGCTACAAAAGACTATGACAATCATTACTTGAACATTGCAATAGCTTATGGTGGACAAAATGAACTTGTTGACGCAATCAAAAAGATTGGTTCCAGAATTAAAGACGGTTCTTTAGATGTTAATCAAATAGACAAGGATGTAATAGAATCCAGTTTGTATACTTCACACCTACCTCAATCATCACCTGATATGATATTGAGGACGTCGGGGGAGAAGCGGTTAAGTGGTTTTTTACTGTGGCAAAGTGCGTACAGTGAACTTGTTTTCATGGATATTTATTGGCCAGAATTTAGGAAGATCGACCTTATGCGAGCAATAAGGACCTTTCAGAAGAGAGGTCGTAGACTAGGAAAATAGAAAAGAGAAATACGGGACACTAGAAACTCATTTTGTAAATGTTGGAAGAAAGATCAGCAGGTACAATCCTTTACCAAGAATCTCCATCAGGTAAGGTGTATTTGCTTTTAAATTATCCTTCAGGTCACTGGGATTTTGTCAAAGGAAATATTGAGAAAGGTGAGACTTTCAGGCAAACAGTTCTCAGAGAGGTAAGAGAAGAAACAGGAATAACAGATATTGATTTTGTTGAAGGGTTTGAAGACAAGGTAGAGTATCATTACCAGCGAGATGGTCAAGTGATACACAAGGAAGTTGTCTTTTTTTTGGCAAGTACAAAAACAAACGATGTGGTGCTATCACATGAGCATCGTGATTACATATGGCTAAACTTCAATGATGCTCTCAAGAAATTAACATATAAGACTGCTCAAAAATTATTCAAAAAAGTCAAAGATTTAGGATTTGAGGGTTAGCTCTTGAAGATTTCGTGCTTCAAGCTGAGGATTTTTTGAATTAAGAATTGTTCTTCACACAATTAGATAGTTTGCACCTGCATTCAATGCATCATTTGGATCTCCTCCTTGAGTTCCAACCCCAGGGGAGTAGATCTCAAATCTTCCTTTTGCTTTTTTGCTTGACAGTTCTATAAGTTTTGGAACAGTTGCACCGACAACAATTCCGTCAACATGTAAAGAATACGACCATTTTAAGAAAAGTTCATGAAGATTTGACATTTTTTTAGTACTTGGATCTTGAATTCTTAGGCCATATCCCAACTTTGCCCCTGGATGACTCATGTGTACCAGAGCTATGATCCCTCGATTATTCTTATGAGCATTTTTTACAAGTTGTGATAAATTTTCAGGTCCCATAATTGGATTTGCAATTACTGCATCAAATCCACTTTGCCAGAGTCGTTGTAAGGTAACAAGATTAGTATTTCCAATGTCATTTAGTTTTATGTCAGCTATTGTTTGCAATCCAAAATCATGTGCAACTTGATTTATTTTTTTAATACTCTTTTCACCAAGTGGCAACAATAGATGAAAATTAAATTTTATAGCACATAGATATTTGCCCAGTGTTTTTATATTTTGTATAGTTTTTTTCTCAAGTAGTTCTATATTTTTATCATCTAGATCGTTTGCTAATATTATGGAACTTCTCAGAGAAGAATCCTTCATTCTTTTTCTGAAATTACTCATAGCTTGACTAGAGGATGCTTACCTTTGAGTTTTATCACTTTAAGGTACGAGTATCCATGGTCACTAACTGTACTGACAAAAGATGGTTCTATGCCATCTTTGCTAGAATATTTCAAAAATGGTTTTGTAGGTTCATAATCGAGTTTAACATGACAAAAGTATGATGTCTCATCAGACTCATTAAAGTTCATGAATACTCCAACATACCAATTAGCACCATCTTGGAAAGCAAAGAGCGGAAACGGTGATTCTTCAAATCCATAACTTAGTTTGATCAAACTTGCAAGGTCTTCAAGTTCTATTGATTCGTATACAACTTCAGGAAGTGATATAGTTTCTGGTTTTAGAGTCTCAGGGAGAGATTTGACTCTAACAATTGGCGAATAGAGATACATGGGATTTGTTACTGTATTTACCACATCATAGTCTTCTTTTCCTGCCTTGAAACCATATGAAAGATAATGACCTTTTTTGTCTGTTTGAACATAGAAATTCACAGACCTTTCTTTTAGAAGATCCATCTGTACTGAAATTACGCTTTTTCCATCAAGTTCAAAG